>JBOHBY010000134.1:0-2917 GCA_050698635.1 Spirillospora sp. | reverse complement strand
AACGCGGCGTGACCGTCCTCGAAGGACGCGCCGTCACCGGCACCGACGCCGACGAGGCCGGAATTCTCACCGCCGTCCGCGTCGGCGGCGAAGGCGACGGGGTGTCGTGCGACCTCCTCGCAGTGTCCGGCGGCTGGAACCCCGACCTGCACCTCTACACGCAGGCGGGCGGCCGGACGCGCTGGTCGGCCGAGCACGCCGCCTTCGTCCTGGACGGGACGCCCCGCACCCGCATCGACGTCGTCGGCTCCGCGCGCGGCGTCCGCGGCGAGGCGGCCGACCACCTCCCCGAAGGGGACGGCGACCGGGTCTTCGTCGACCCGCACCGCGACGCGACCCTCGCCGACCTGCGCGGCGCCGTCCACGCCGGGATGACGTCCGGGGAGCACGTCAAGCGGTACACGACCATCGGGACCGGCGCCGACCAGGGCCGCACGTCCGGCGTCCCGGCGTCGGGCGCGCTGGCGCGGATCCTCGGCCTCGCGCCCGGCGAGATCGGCATGACGACGCAGCGCCCGCCCGTCGAGCCGATCCCGTTCGCCGTGCTCGCCGGACGCGACCGCGGCGACCTGCTCGCCCCCGTGCGCCGCACGCCCATGCACGGCTGGCACGAGGAGCACGGCGCCGTCTTCGAGGACGTCGGCGACTGGAAACGCCCCCGCCACTACCCGCGTCCCGGTGAGCCGATGGAGGACGCGGTGCTGCGCGAATGCCGGACGGTCCGGGCCGGAGTCGCCGCGCTCGACGCGTCCACCCTCGGCAAGATCGACGTCCAGGGCCCCGACGCCGCCGTGTTCCTCGACCGGATCTACGCGGGCACCGTCTCCACGCTCGCGCCCGGACGCTGCCGCTACGGCGTGATGTGCGGCGTCGACGGGATGGTCTTCGACGACGGGGTGGCGGCGCGGCTCGGTCCCGACCACTTCCACCTGACCACGACCACCGGCAACGCCGCCCGCGTCCTGGACTGGCTGGAGGAATGGCTCCAGACGGAGTGGACCGAACTGCGCGTCCGGTGCACGTCGGTCACCGACCAGTGGGCGGTCGTCGCGCTGGCCGGTCCGCGCTCGCGGGACGTCCTGCGAGCCCTCGCGCCCGGCCTGGACGTCGGCGCGTTCCCGTTCATGGCGATGCGCGCGGCCGAGGTCGCGGGCGTCCCCGCGCGGATCTTCCGGATCTCCTACAGCGGCGAACTCGCCTACGAGATCAACGTCGCGTCCTGGCACGGCCTCGCGCTCTGGGAGGCCGTCATGGCGGCCGGTGAACCGTACGGGATCGCGCCCTACGGAACCGAGGCCATGCACGTCCTGCGCGCCGAAATGGGCTACATCGCCGTAGGCCAGGACACCGACGGCACCGTCACTCCGCACGATGTCGGGCTCGGCTGGACGGTCGCGTCCACGGGCGACTGGATCGGTCGCCGGTCGCTGCGGCGCCCCGACACGTCCCGCGCCGACCGTAAACGCCTCGTCGGCCTGCGCCCGCACGACCAGGCGGTCGTCCTCGCCGAGGGGGCCCAGCTCGTCGCCGAACCGCCGCCTCCGCCTGCCGAGGTCACGGGCCCGGTGCCGATGCTCGGGCATGTCACGTCGTCCTACCGGGGGACGGTCGGCTCGTTCGCGCTCGCCCTCGTCCAAGGCGGCGGCGAACGGGAGGGCGCGACCCTCTACGCGGTCGACTCCGGCCGCGTCCACGCCGTCACCGTGACGGGCCCCGTCCACCACGGCCCGGAAGGAACCCGCCGTGACGGTGATCGCTGACGGCCAGGTGCGGCTCCAGGAAATCCCGATCCCCGCCCAATTCGAACTGAGGCTCTACGACGAAGACACCTCCCAGTCCGGTCACGTCACGGGCACCGGCGACCCGTACGTCCTGTGGCTCGGGCCCGGCTGGTACCTGGTCATGGGCAGCCCAGGGCAGGCACGCGACCACCTCGACGGGCTACGCGGCTCCACCGTGGACGTTTCGGCGGCACGGGTCGTCCTGGAACTGTCCGGCCCGAGCGCGCGCGCCGTGCTTGCCCACGGTTGTCCACTCGACCTGCACCCAGGAGCGTTCTGGCCCGGTCGCTGCGCGCAGACGGTTCTGGCCCAGACGCAGATGATCCTGCACCAGACGGCCCAGGACCGTTACCGGGTCCTGGTACGGACGTCCTACGCCGACTACGCCGTCCGCTGGCTCCTGGACGCGATGACCGAGTACCTCTGAGTGACGCCTGGCGGGCGGGTCGCCGCGGCCACCGGGCCGCCGTCCAGGATCATGGGACGCATGACTGACGCAGAGGGGATCGGCCGTCGCACGGTGCTGTGCGGCGCCGGGGTCGTGGGCGCCGCCACCGTGCTGGCCGGGTGCGGCGGCGACAAGGAGAAGTCCGCCGACGAGCTCAAGGGCAAGGAGGTCGCGAAGGCCGCCGACGTTCCGGTCGGCGGCGGGAAGGTCAACGGGACGGACAAGGTCGTGGTGACGCAGCCGACCCAGGGCGTCTTCAAGGCGTTCACGGCGGTCTGCACGCACCAGGGCTGCACGGTGGGCAGCGTGTCCAACGGGATCATCAAGTGCGACTGCCACGGCAGCGAATACAAGGCCGCGGACGGATCGGTGCGGAAGGGCCCGGCGAAGAAACCGCTCAAGGAGTATCCGGTGCAGGTCAAGGGCGGCGGGATCGTCGTCACCTGACCGTCCGCCGCCCGGCGAAGTGGTTCGGAATTGAACCATCGCGGTCGCGTGTACGTGCTTCCAGGTGACGTACGGGAATCGAGAAGTCACCGGAGGGCGAGCATGCCAGAGGGGTCCCAGACGCGACCGGACGAAACGGAGCAGGCGCCGGGCGACGCACTGCCCGGGACCGCCACGCCTGCCGGGGGCGGTACCCGCAGGGCGCTGCTCGCCGGAGCGGGGCTCGCGGGCCTCGCCGGGC
>JBOHBY010000133.1:0-3705 GCA_050698635.1 Spirillospora sp. | reverse complement strand
GCCCCGAGCAGGTCCGGCTGCTGGACGGGCCCGGCGTCCGGCGGCACCTACCGGTGACCGGGGCGGCGGCCGAGCCGCTGGGCGGCGCCCACCTTCCGCTGGACCTGCGGCTGAACGCGCCCACGGTGATCCCGGCCGTGGCGGACTGGCTCGCCGGCCAGGGCGTCCCGATCGCCTGGCGCACCAACGTCCTGTCGGCCGAGCCCGGCCTGGTCCGCACCTCGCGCGGGGACGTGCGCGCCGCGCGCACGGTGCTCGCGGTCGGACACGACGTCGACCGGCTGTACCCGGACGCCGCCGACGCCGCCGGGATGACCCGTTGCAGGCTGCAGATGCTGGAGGTCGAACCGCCGGGCGGCGTCCGGATCGCGTCGGGCGTCCTGACCGGCCTGTCCATGCTGCGCTACGCCGGGTTCACCGCGCAGCCCTCGGCCGCCGTCCTGCGCGACGCGGTCGCCGCCCGGACACCGGAGCTGCTGGACGCCGAAGTGAACCTGATGTTCGTGCAACGTCCCGGCGGCGCGATCGTGCTCGGCGACACCCACCACTACGCCCTCACCCACGGCCCGTTCGACGACGAGGAGCTGGCCCGGCTGCTGCTGCGCGAAGGGGCGGCCCTGTTCGGCGCCCCGTCGCTGCGCGTGCTGCGCCGCTGGCGGGGCGAGTACGCCGCATCGGCGCGGGCGGACGTGCTCGACACCGAGGTGGCGGACGGCGTCCGCGCCGTCTCGGTCACCTCCGGCATCGGAATGACCATCGCCCACGGCCTGGCGCGGGCCGTCCTCGACGCCCTCACCTGACCGACCTCCCTGTACCTCCCTCCGAAAGAACGTCTGAAAGGTCTTTCCCATGCGCCGACTTCGGCTTTCCCTCGCGGCGGCCGCACTCGTGCCCGCGGCCGTCCTCGCCCTGACCGGCTGCGGCGGCGGCTCGTCCAGCGCGGATTCCAAGGGGTCCTGCCCCGACGGCAAGGTGCGGTTCGGCGTCGAGCCGTTCGAGGACGCCGCCAAACTCACCCCCGCCTACAAGATCCTCGGCAAGGCGCTGGAGGACAAGCTCGGCTGCCCGGTCGACGTGCAGATCGTCCAGGGCTACTCCGCCGAGGTCCTGGCCCTGCAGAACGGGAAGCTGGAGGTGGCCCAGTTCGGGCCGCTCGGCTTCGTGTTCGCCTCGCAGCGCACCGGCGCCGAGGCCGTGGCGTCCTTCGGCAACCCGGACGGCTCGATCTCGACCTACAAGGCCGGGATCTGGGTCAAGAAGGACAGCCCGGTCAAGACCGTCGCCGACCTCAAGGGGCGCACGCTCGCCCTGTCGGACTCCGGATCGACGTCGGGCGACGCGCTGCCGCGCTACGCCCTCAGGAAGGCGGGCCTGGCGGAGTCCGACGTGAAGCTCCAGTACGCCGGAGGCCACCCGCAGGCGCTGCTCGCGCTGACCTACGGCAAGGTCGACGCCGCCGAGATCAACACGCAGCAGCAGGCGACGTCGACCAAGGAGAAGCAGTTCGACGCGTCCAAGTACCGGCAGATCTGGGCGTCCGACCCGATCCCCAACGACCCGATAGCCGTGCCCAAGGACCTCGACCCGGCGTTCCGCAAGAAGCTGGTGTCCGCGCTGACCTCGCTCACGCCGCATGACGTCGCGAAGGTCGGCTCCTATCTGGACGTCGAGCCCGGACCGCTCGTCCCGGTCACCAAGCAGACCTACCAGCCCCTGTTCGACCTGGCCAAGACCCTCGGCCTGACCGAGAAGAACGTCTAGGCGGCGACGATGGCGACCCCGACCCCGACCCCGACGGTGGTGAGCTCAACTGACGCGCTGACCGTGCGCGGCCTGGCCAAGTCCTTCGGCGGACGCACGGTGCTGTCCGGCTTCGACCTGGACGTGGCGCCCGGAGAGGTGGTGGCGTTGCTGGGCGCCAACGGGTCAGGCAAGTCGACGGCCCTGAAATGCGTGGTCGGGCTCGTCCGTCCGGACCAGGGGCGGGCCGCCGTCTTCGGCGCCGACCTGCTCGACGGGTCCCGGACGGCGGACCGAACCCGCACCCGCGTCGCCGTGGTCTTCCAGCAGATCCATCTGGTGCGGCGGCGCTCCGCCCTGGACAACGTCTGCGCCGGTGCGCTCGGACGCCTCCCGCTGCGCCGCTCCTGGACGCCCCTCGCCTTCCCGCGCGAACTGCGCGAGGAGGCGATGGCGTGCCTGGACCGGGTCGGTCTCGCCGACCGGGCGCACGAACGGGTCGCCGCGCTGTCGGGCGGCCAGCAGCAACGGGTCGCGCTGGCCCGCGCGCTCTGTCAGCGGGCCGTGGTGCTGCTGGCCGACGAGCCTGTCTCCGCACTGGACCCGTCGGCCGCCGAACGGGTCATGAGCGTCATGACCGACCTCGCCCGCTCGACGTCGATCGCGGTCGCCGCGGTGCTGCACCAGCCGGAACTCGCCCGCCGCCACGCCGACCGCCTCGTCGGGCTGCGTGGCGGACGCATCGCGTTCAGCGGCCCCGCCGCCGACGTGACCCAGGAACAGATCTCCCATCTTTACGTCGTGGACGAGGAGGTCCGCACATGAGCGTTGTCGTCGCAGAGCGCACTCCTGAACGGATGCCTGTCCCACGCAAGAGGCGCAGCACCCGCAACGTCGGGGTGGCCGCCGGCATCACCGCCGTTCTCGTGGCGCTGCACATCGCCGCCTGGATCGGCGCCGAGATGGACCTCGGCATGCTCGCCGAGGGCTGGCACGGCATGGTCCGATTCGTTTCCGAAGCGATCCCGCCGGACCTCACCTGGGACCCGGTCGTCAAGGACGGCCTCGACGCCTGCCTGGTGACGCTGTGGATCGGGCTCCTCGGCACAACCCTGTCGGTCCCGTTCACGATCGTGCTGTGCGCGCTCGGTACCCGCGCCACCAACGGCAACGCGCTCGTCTACCAGATCGCCCGCGGGGTGATGTCGTTCCTGCGCGCGGTGCCGGACGTCGTGTTCGCCCTCGTCTTCGTGACCGCCGTCGGCCTCGGCCCCTTCGCCGGTGTGCTCGCGCTGATCTGCAACAACACCGGCGTCATGGGCAAGCTGTGGTCGGAGGCGATGGAGGAGGTCGACGACGGCCCGGCGCAGGCGTTGCGCATTGCCGGCGCCGGACGCACGCAGCTGATCGTCCACGCGGTCCTGCCCGCGTGCCTGCCGCAACTGGTCGGCCTGGTGCTGTACCGGCTGGACGTGAACGTGCGGGCGTCGCTGGTCCTCGGGCTCGTCGGCGCGGGCGGCATCGGGTTCCTCATCAACCAGTCGATCCAGGAGTTCAGGTTCGACCGGATGCTCACCTACATCCTCATGGTCCTGGTGCTGGTCGTGGTCGTCGACCTGCTCAGCTCCCTCGTCCGGCGCAGGCTCGCGCCGTGACCGTCCGGCTGGACCCGCCCGCCCTCGCCATGGTGTGGCCCGGGGTCGGCGAGGCGCATCGCGCGGTCACCGTCGCGTCCGCCGACCTTCTGCCGGGGGAGGCGCTGGTGGAGGTGGAACTCGCCACCATCTGCGGTTCGGACCTGCACACCGTCTCCGGCCGCCGCGCGGGACCGGCCCCCGGCGTCCTCGGCCACGAGATCGTCGGCAGGGTCGGGCGGCTGGGCGTGGGGCCGCCGCCGCGCGACGTCCGGGGCCGTCCCGTCGAGATCGGCGATCGTGTCGCGGTCGGAATCTACGCTTCCTGTGG
>JBOHBY010000132.1:0-3354 GCA_050698635.1 Spirillospora sp. | reverse complement strand
GCCGCGCCGGCGAGCGGCACCGGGACGGCCCCCAGAGCGTCTGAGGGCGCCCCGGCGAGCGTCTCGTACATCCGGTGCCACCACGCCGGTTCGCGGTCCACAGCGGCCAGCTCATCGATGACGTCGGCCAGCTCGACCCGCCGGACCCCGAGCGCGCCGAGCGCCGGGCTCCGCGCGGGCCACTGCGGCGGGAGCAGTCCGGACACGACGCCGTCCTCGCCGCCGAGGAGCTCGACGAACTCCGCCGGGGCGGCCACGGCGACCGCGTCCCGGCCGCGCGTCCGATGCGGCAGCAGCGGCGCGTCGGGGAGGCGTTCGCGGATGCCGCGCCGTACACGGGCGTCCAGTTCCCCAGCACCGACCGGTCCGGGCACCAGCGCGAGCACGCTCGGCGCAACCGAAAGTCCGCCCAGCAGTGCCACATAGGTGTCGGCAGCCCGCTCCACGAGGAAGTTGGTCAGCGGGCCCGGTGCGACGTGCCGCCGGTCTGGGGCGAGGGGGAACGACGCTATGAGCAACGCGGGCAGATCGAGCAGTTCGTCACTCGGCGTGGGCGCGTGTACGACAGCGGGGGTGTCCTCCGGTAGGCCGTCCTCTGGCAGAGCCCACCGCACCTGCCAGAACGGCCGCGCCCGCTCCTCCACAGGACGGTCTTCCAACAGCGCCGCCGGAATCTCCCCATGCGCCTCGACCGTCCGCCACACCGACCCGTTGATGAGCACCTCGCCCGGCGGGCGGTGCTCGGCGGTCAGTTCACGGACGTCCCCGTCCATGTCGATCTCAACGGTGCTCAGCGCGGGCAACGCCAGTATCAGCGCCGCCCCGGCACGGCTGAGCTGCCGCCGGACGGGCTCGACCGCGTCCTCACGCAACGGCAGCCGCACGACGGTGTCGAACCCCGGCGGGATTTCAGCAGGCTCGTCCATGGCGAACGGCAACCGAAGCAGCGGAACATGTCCGCCCCGCCGTTTCAGTTCGGCCGCGAGCGCCGGTACCCCCTCCACCAGCTCCCCGGCCCGCGACCGCGACCACACCACGCCGCCCTCACCGGAAGCGATGGACGGCTCCTCACTGACGGCCACAACGGCGGCGAACCCGACACCGAACCGTCCCGCCGTGCCCGCGTCGTCATCGCGCTTGGACGACGCCCGCAGCGTCGACAACGCCTCCACGCCCGCAGCGTCCAACGGCGCCCCCGTGTTGGCCGCACTCAGCACGGCCCCGGACGGCGACGACCGAAGAGTCAGCCGAAGACGGCCAGGCACGGCGGCGCGCAACGCGGCGTCGGCGGCGTTCTGCGCAAGCTCGATCACCACACGGTCGCGGTAGCCGCCGAGAGCGAAATCCTCTTCGGTGTTGGCGTCCTCGCGGAACCGCGCGGGAGACTCGCCCCAGGCGCGCAGCACCCGCTCCCGCAGGGCCCCCGTCCCGAACTCCGGCATCGTCAGCTGTGGCCCAGGGCCTCTTCGTCCAAGGCCGCCGCGTCGTCGTCCACGGAAGCCTCCTCCTGGACCGGGGCCGCTTCGCGCTCTGCCACGGCAGGCGTCGGCAGGACCTCATAGCCCAGTTCGTCGATCACCGGCGGGCTGTGCTCGGACACGGCAGGAATGGACACAGCCTCCGAGTGCGCACCGCAGCCGTGGTCGGCGGAGACGAC
This sequence comes from Spirillospora sp., assembly GCA_050698635.1. GTDB lineage: Bacteria > Actinomycetota > Actinomycetes > Streptosporangiales > Streptosporangiaceae > Spirillospora. The sequence goes on along the minus strand of JBOHBY010000132.1, from coordinate 1,697 downwards.
CCGTCCGTCATCGGGCGCGTACTCGTTGGCGCACACCCCGAACATCGTCCGCAGCTCGCCCGCAAGCACCACGTAGAACCCGCATGTGGAGCACTGGGCGGGCGCGGACGCGGCGATCGGCGCGCGCGGCCCTCCGACGCCCTCGTACCAGCGCTCGGCGGCCTCGTCCCGCCCTTCTCTGGACAGCACCCGGACGCGGCCCAGCCCCGGCTCCCACTGCGCCTCGCGATCGGTGGAATCGTCGACCTGCGTGTAGCCGGGCGCCAGCCGGACGTCATCGGGCGCGGTCGGCAGCAGATCACCGGGACCGAGGTCACCGGGACGCAGCCGCTCCAGCCACGGAACCCACGGCGGCGCCAGCAACGCCTCATCGCCGGGCAGCAGCACGCACTCACTCACCGTGACGACCTTCGCGCGGGACGCACGCGTCACGGTCACGGCCCAACACCAACCCGAATAAGCGGGGTCGAGGCACTCGAAGTAGTGCGTGACCACACGATCGCCTTCTGCGCGCAGGCCGAGATGCTCCCCGGCCCGGCCAGGCCGGGCCGTGTCCTGCGCGGCGTCACGGGCGAGGTCGACGGCCTCGGCACAGGCGGTGTCGACAGCGGGCGTACGCGCCCTACGGGCGGACCCGGCGGCGGTTGGCGCGGTCGCGGAACGCGCGGTGCTGAACTGAGGCAGTGGGCTCACACACCAATTCTCGCCCATGGAATGGCGTGGCCGGGCACCCCACCCGTCCGCCCAATGGAAAACAACCGCCGCTGAACCGTTGGTGAGCCCGCATCTCAGCGGGGAACGTACCCTCAATCAGGGGTCGTGCCTCGGCGGAGAACCCGACGATGCAGGGGAGATCAGGGCGCATGGGTGACCGGACACGTTTCGGGCGATCCGTACGCGCCGGTGCAGGAGGAGTGGCGCGGACGGTACGCGGCGCGCGTTCCGCCATGGCGGGTACAGGACGGCTGACGCGCCGCGTCACGCACGCCCAAGGTGCAGGACGCAGCGGGCTGGGCAGCCTGATCGAGGCGTCCGCGGTCAACTCCGCGGGCGACGCCCTGGTGACCGTAGCGCTGGCAGGGACGCTGTTCTTCGGCCTGGACGTCAACCAAGCCCGCGGCCAGGTCGCCCTCTACCTCGTCGTCACGATGGCACCGTTCGCGCTCGTCGCGCCTCTGATCGGCCCTGCGCTCGACCGGGCGCGGCACGTCCGCAGGTACGCGATTTCCAGCACATTCGTGGTCCGTGCACTGCTGTGCTGGGCGATGGCCAGCGCGCTGCCACACGGCGACCAGGTCACGTTCCTGCCCGCCGCGTTCGGCGTCCTCGTGTTGTCCAAGGCGTTCGGCGTACTGCGCGCCGCAGTAACACCGCGCGTCCTGCCAGACGAGTTCACACTCGTGACGGCGAACGCACGGGCGTCGTTCGCCGGCCTGATCACCGCCTCGATCGTCGCGCCGATAGGCGCGGGCCTGGTGTGGCTCGTCGGCGCGGACTGGGTCCTGCGCGCCGGCACGGTCGTGTTCCTGCTGGGCATCGTGTTCACCATGCGGCTGCCGCAGAGCGTGGACGTCCCGGAAACGGAGCCCGCGCCCCGCACCTCCGACCCGGAATCGGAAGGCGCCGAGCAGCCGAAGGCCAGGCACTGGCGGACGCTGCCGCGCGTCGGCCCGGTCGTCGCGGAGGCGATGCAGGCC
>JBOHBY010000131.1:0-12907 GCA_050698635.1 Spirillospora sp. | reverse complement strand
GACGTCGACGCGGCCGTCGCCGCCGCGCGCCGCAGGGGGTACGGGCGGATCGTCGTCACGGGGTTCTCCATGGGCGGCGCCGTCGTCGTCCGCCACGCGGCGCTGCACGGCGGAGTCGACGCGGTGGTCGCGGTCAGCGCGCCCGCCCGCTGGTACTACCGCGGGACGGTGCCGATGCGGCGCGTCCACTGGGTCGTCGAACGCCGCGTGGGACGGCTGGCGGTCCGGCTGGCGCGGAACACACGGGTGGCGCCCACAGGATGGGACCCGGTGCCGGAGTCGCCCGCCGAGATCGCTGGACGGATCTCTCCCGTGCCGCTGCTGGTCGTCCACGGAGACGCGGACCCGTTCTTCCCGCTCGACCACGGCCGGCAGCTGTTCGGCGCGGCACGCGACCCCCGCGAGCTGTGGGTGGAGCCCGGCTTCGGCCACGCCGAAGTAGCCGCCACCCCCGACCTGATCAGGCGCATCGCCGAATGGGCAGCCGTCGCCGCCTCCACCCCCGCACCCTGAACCCCGGCGCGCCCCTCCGCTGGCGGCGTCGCGAGCCGGTCAACGCGTAAGGGCGGCGACCAGGGTGTCGGTGACGGTGCTGGTGAACTCCGGCGTGATCGGACGGCGCGAAAGAAGGCGCCGGTAGAACAGCGGCCCGAGCAGCAGATCGTCGATCAGGTCGAGGTCGCGGACGCGGTCCGGCGGGATCTCGCCGCGCTCCACCGCCCGTCCGATCGCGGCCCGCATGGGTTTGCGGCGCTGCGCGGTGAAATGCGCCAGCAGGCCCGCGACCTCGGCGTCCCGCTCGGCCGCGTCGATGAGCGCCGGGACCAGCGCGGAGGTCGGCGGGGTCGTGACGATACGGGCGAGGTCCTCGGTGAAGGCCGCCAGATCACCGCGCAGGCTGCCCCGGTCAGGGGCGGCGGCGGACGGGACGGCCGTCTCCACGGCGGCGAGCAGGACGGCCCGCTTGTCCGGCCAGTGGCGGTAGATCGTCGTCTTCGCCGCGCCCGAACGGGCCGCGATCGCCTCGATGGTGGTGCCCGCCAGCCCGTGCTCGACCAGCAGTTCCACGGCCGCGTTGATGATCACCTGCCGTGATCGGACGGCTCGCGGGTCCGTCGAGACCAACCTTGTCATCCCAGTCCTTCTCGCCGTGAACTCACATGGACACCGCCAAGGGTATTGGCCCCGGAAAATAAGTTCGCTACGCTACCGTAGCGTAGCGAAACACCGGCGGCCGCGTCGGGCGGCCGCACCGTACGTGACCTGAGGAGGCACGAACGATGTCCCGCTATGACTGGGGAAAGACCCATCCGCGCATCGAGGAATTACGCGGCATCATCGACGACGCCCGAACCGCCGTCATCGAGCATCCGATCTACCGCAGGCTCGACACGCTCGACGACGTCAACACCTTCACCGAGCACCACGTCTTCGCGGTGTGGGACTTCATGTCCCTGCTCAAGGTCCTCCAGCGCCGGCTCACCCGCGTCGAGATCCCCTGGGTGCCGCAGGGCTCGGTCGAGAGCCGCCGGCTCATCAACGACATCGTCCTGGTCGAGGAGAGCGACGAGCTCAACGACGGCTTCATCAGCCACTTCGAACTCTACGTCAACGGCATGGGGCAGGCGGGCGCCGACACGTCCACGATCACGACCTTCATCGACCTCGTCCGCGCCGGCACCCCCGTGCCCGCCGCGATCGAGAAGGCCGGCGTGCCCGGCCCGGCCGCCGAGTTCATGGCGACCACCTGGAGCATCATCGACACGGCCCCCGTCCACTGCCAGGCCGCGGCCTTCGCCTTCGGCCGCGAGGACCTCATCCCCGAGATGTTCGACCAGGTCATCAAGATCGACGACCAGGGCGGGAAGCTGGCCACCTTCCGCGACTACCTCGCCCGCCACATCGAGGTCGACGGCGAGGAGCACACGCCGATGGCCATGGCGATGCTCGCCGACCTCTGCGGTGACGACAAGGCCAAGTGGGACGAGTGCGCCGAGACCGTGATCCACGCGCTCACGGTGCGGCGGAAACTCTGGGACGGCATCGTCCAGGCACTCGACTCCACCCCCCAGCCCGCCTGAACAATCCACCCGAACCACCGGCCTAGGCCACGCCGACCCCGCTCGCGTGCCCACAGCCCCGACCGGAAACGGGTCGGCGACGCGGACCCCCGCCTCGCCGACCCCCCGACCCCCAACCCGCCGCCCCTCGCCACCGCCAGCCGCCCCTCGCCACCGCCAGCCGCTCCGAGCAGCCAATCCCCCCACGTCGCCGAGTGAGCCTCGAACGTTATCCACATTTCCTCGGAGGCCTGTTCGCCGCCCACACCAACGAGCACGATCGTGGACATGGACGGTTTCAGCCTCACCTGGAAGCGAATGGCCCCCGACACGATCGTCCCCATCGGGCCCGGCGTCTATTTCGTTCCCGTCAAGGGAGCCTCCCTAGCCGCGCGTGCCGCCGCACTAAGCCGCCTACTGCCGCGAGAAGCCGTCATCGCCCGCCGCGCCGCAGCCTGGATCTGGGGCCTAGACGTCTTACCTCCGGGAGTGGACGAGGCCGACTGGAACGTCGAACTCATCACTCCCGGATCGTCCGAGCATCCGCAGTCGCGTATCACCCCGGAGAGCGTGGAACTACCTGCGGAACACGTCACACAGCAGCTCGGCGTACGCGTGACGACTCTTCCCCGCACCGCCTTGGACTGCGCCCGCTGGCTTCCTCGCTACGAGGCGGTCGCGGCACTCGACCAGTTCCTCCGGCGAGGCGTGACCGCCGACGAGCTCACCACAATGGCCAGGGATCTGCCGGGTTACCGTGGCAACAAACGCCTGCGAGAGATCGTCCGCCTGAGTGACCGCGGCGCCGCGTCCCCGGGCGAGAGCTGGATCCGGGTGGCCGTGATGAAATCAGGCCTGCCGCGCCCGCTCACACAGGTCCCGGTGATGGGCGAAGGCGGACGTTGGCTTTACGTCGACCTCGGCTACCCGGAGTTCCGTGTCGGCCTCGAATACGACGGCGAACGACATCACACGGGCTCCGAGGCGCGAGCACACGACGCGCGCCGCCGGACTTGGCTCACCAAAGAGATGGGCTGGGAGATCATTCCCGCCACCAAGAGTTTCCTAAGCCGCCCCGTACCCTACCTGGAGGCCCTTCTGACAACACTACTCCAACGCGGCTGGAAGCCCGACAACTCCACCATGGAACGCATAGCCATTGGCCTATCCCGCCTCAACCGCCACCCAACCTGACCCCTCCGACAACCTGGAGAGCCACCATCCGATTCGCCCACAAGCACGGGGCGCGATATCCACCACGACGCCCTGCCGTGCAAGCGCGCACGACGCCCCACCCGCTCTGCCCTCCACGCACGCCCCGTAGTTGACCACGGCGCACAGGGTCATGGCCAGGCGCCACTTTTGGGGTGACGCTAAAGCTGTCTGCGCGCTCCGCATCGGGGGTGGTGCCGGTGCCGACGTCGGCGACCTACTGCCGATCCAGCTGCTTCACCAGGCTTTTCGGTGCGATCAGGCGGTAACTGTCTTCGATGAGCTCGGCCATTTCATCCCAGTCATGGTCGACGTCGAGACGTGCGCCCACCCATCCCTTACTACCGACGTACTTCGGGACGAAGAAATGATCCGGCTTCTCCGCCACGAGAGCCTCCTGCACGCCTGGGGCGGCCTTGAAGGTCATCGAGAGACCGTCTTCGCTGGTCATCACGAACAGCTTGTCGCGGACTCGAAAAGAAGGCGCGCTATGCCCGCCGAATGGCTTTTCAGCCGCCTCCGGCAATGACAGGCATATCTCCCTTATCCGCGATGATACATCCATTTCAGTCATTGAGTTGATCCCCCTCGATCCAGGTGTCTATCTGGGTAGGTGAGCCGAATTGGCCACGCAGTGGAAGTAGGTGGTGTGCGGAATTCGATGCCCTCGGGATGTGGCCAGTTCGACTCGGGCGATGTCACGGGGCGCCTCCACGGCGTGGACGCGCGTTCGCGGAGCCTACAGCCCGATCGACAGCCCGATCGCGAACGAGCTGGCGCCGAGGTCGATAACGAGGGGGTCGCGGACGTCCACGTCGCCCGTCCAAGCGCGGTGGCAGGTCGGACACCGTTCCATGACGCGGACGGCTCTGGCACGGCGAACCGCAACCCGCCCACGGGCTGACGGGCGGACGGGACTCCGCAGAGGCGGTGAGGCCATCCTTCCGGTGCCGCGCGCCGTGCCGGACGCGGTGACGGCTTCGGCGGTCGCGTCCGCCTCGCGGCGACTGCGCTTAGCTATGTCGCCGACGGGTCGCGCCTCTGTGACACGGGCTGCGCGTTCGTCAGGACGTGGACTGGGTGGCCGTGGACGCGCCCGGCCGGGAGGGCGCGGTCGAGGAGGCGCGGCTGGCCAGGCGCGGTTGGGGAGGGGGTTTCCGCTGGGTGGTGGTCGTCGGCTCGGGTGATTGGTGTATTCGGTGGCGGCGGGTGTTGGACACGGTGGGTCTGGAGCGGTTGTTCGGGTTCGGATGAGCGTGCGGGTCTACGCTGAACCGTACATATCGCAGCAGTGGAGGTCATGGCGCATGAACCGCAGCGAACTGGTCAGGGCCGTGGCGGAACGCGCGGGAAGCGACGAGGCCGCCGCTCGCCGGCACGTGGACGCCGTGGTCGAGACCGTGATGGAGCGGGTGTCCGCCGGGGAACGCGTCATCGTCACGGGATTCGGGACGTTCGACCGGCTGTCCCGTTCGGCCCGCAGCGCGCGCAACCCGCGCACCGGCCGTCCGATCGAGGTGCCCGCCGCGCAGGTGCCGCGGTTCCGGTCCGGGCAGACGTTCCGGAACCGGGTTGCCGGGAGCGCCCCCGCGGCGGCCGATGAGGCCGCGGTGGCAGCCGCCGCCGTGCCGGACACGGCCGTGAGTGTCGTCGTCGACTCGCCTTCCCCGAAGAAGGCCAAGAACGGAAAGGGCGAGAAGAAGGCTAAGAAGGGGGCGGTGGCGAAGAAGGCTCCGAAGAAGCCGTCGAAGAAGGCCAAGGCGTCCAAGGCGGAGCACTCCTCGAAGAAGCGGCCGGGGAAGTCGAAGGCACGCGCCAAGTCCGCCAAGTAGGCGCAGGGGTCAGCCCTGGATGGAGACCTCGGTGACGCCGGGGATCGCCTGCGTGATGATGTCGGCTATCCGTTTCGCGGACGGGTCGGCGGAACCGCGTAGCTGGACTACGCCGTTGCGCACTGACACATCCCAGTAGGGGGCGTTCGGCGCGTACTCCGCGATTGCGGCCAGGACGTCGTCGCGGATTCGGGCGTCGTCGCCGGCCAGGATCGCGACGAGGTCCCGGCGGCAGACGATGCCGACGACCTCGGAACCGGCCACGACCGGGACGCTCTTGATCCGCGCCTTCAGCATCGTCTCCGCGAGCGCGGCGACATCGGCGCCGGGCAGGACGGTCTCCACGTCGCGGGTCATGATCTCCTCCACGGGGCGTGGCCGGGGGGACGCGGCGTCGGCGGGCGGGCGGGTGAATGCCTCCGGGTCGTGTTCGAACACGGTGTGAAGGAGGTCCGTCTCGCTGACGATTCCGGCCAGGCGTCCGGACTCGTCCACGACGGGCAGCGCGGTGACGTCGTGCTCGTGGAGGACGCGGATGGCCTGCCGGACGGTGGCCGTCGGCGGGATCGTCACAACGGGCGAGGTCATCGCCTCCCGGACCAGCATGGCGTGTTCTCCTTCCGGCGAAGACGCCCTTCACTTACCCGGGCGGTACCCAGCTGACCCTTATGTCCGGGATCGCCCGGTGGTCGCGCCGTGTGTTGGGCCGGGCGCCGGGGTGCCGGGAGGCCTTCAGAAGAGGGTTGGCGGGCCTACCGGTTCGGGCTCGGGGAGGGGGTCGAGTTCGGGGAGGTGGTCCCTGACCTCGCTGTGGAAGCGGCGGGCGAGGGGGAGCGCCTCCGCGTTGTCGGGGGTGTGGACGAAGACGGTCGGCGAGCGCCCCTCGCGCAGCCATTCGACGACCTTCCCGACCCAGAACCGCCATCCCTCGACCGTCCGCTCGGTGTCGTCGCGTCCTAGATAGCGGACGATCGGACGGTCGGTCAGCGCCACCGACCGGCGCGGCACGCGCGGCTTCTTCGTCCACGCGTCTCGTTCGGCGTCGCTGGCCGGACGGCCCCGGAAGAACGCGGTGGTGTCGAACGGGACCCATTCCGCCCCGGCCCCGGCGAGAACCCGTTCGAGGTCGCGCACGGACCCGGGGTCCTCGAAGAACGCCCGGTGCCGCACCTCGACCGCGTACCTGTGGTCCGCCGGAAGGCGGCGCAGGAAGGCGGCGAGCGTCCCGAGGTCCGCCGGGCCGAAGGAGCTGGGGAGTTGGACCCACAGCGCGTGCGTCCGCGGCCCGAGGGGCTCCATCGCGGTCAGGAATCTCCGGAGGTCCTCGTCGAACCCGGCCAGCCGCCGTTCGTGCGTGATCGTCTTCGGCAGTTTGACCACGAACCGGAAGCCGGGGTCCGCCTGCCCGGCCCATGACTCGACCGTGTTCCGCGACGGGGTCGCGTAGAAGGTCGTGTTGCCCTCCACCGCGTTGCACCAGCTCGCGTAGGCCCGCAGCCGCTCGCCCGGAGGCAGCGGATGCGGCAGGAAACGGCCCTGCCACGGCGGATGGGCCCACATCGCGCACCCCACATGAAGCCGCATGAACCCGACGCTACCGAATCCCGCGCCCGGCCGGTGTCGCTGACCTGCGTCCGCTCCCATGCTTGGCCGGTGTCCGCTCCCGTGCTTGGCCGGTGGTCCGCTCCGGGGCTTGGCCCGGTGCCTGAGCTGCGGTTGCTTGGATGTCTGAGCTGCATCTGGTGCGGTGCTTGAGCTGTGGGTGGTTGGTGCTTGAACTTCGTCTGGGTGGCGGGACGTATCTCCACGCACAGACCGGACCTTGGAGGATCCATGACGCGCCGCAACGCCACGAGGACGACTCGCACGCGCACCGTGGCCACCTGGACCGCGGTGGCCGCGGGGACCGCCGGACTCGTGGCCGGCTCGCTGTACGTGGCCCGGATGCCGGACGAGTCCGGTGGACGGGAGGCCGCGCTCGCCGGACGGCAGGCGGCCGGCACCCAGAAGAGATCGCCCGGCTCCCCGGCCGCCGCACTGGCCGCCGAGCTGGCCGGGCGGCTCGGCACGCGCACGGCGGGTGGGTATCTGGACTCGTCCGGACGGCCCGTCGTCACGGTCACCAATTCCGCGGACGCCGCGATGGTGCGCGCCGCTGGTGCGGTGCCGAAGCAGTTGAGGAGGAGCCCGGCGGCGCTGGAGCGGATCACCGCGGCCCTCCGCCGGTCGACGTCCGGTGTGCCGGGCACCGGCTGGGCGGTCGATCCGGCCACGTCCAAGGTGACCGTGTGGACCGACGACTCCGTCACCGGGGCGCGCATGGCCGCCGTCCGCCGGGCGGCAAGGGAGATGGGACCGGCGATCCGGATGGTCCGCGTCCCTGGACGGCTCCGCACGCTCGCGCTGGGCGGTGACGCGATCTTCGGGCAGGGCACCCGCTGCTCGCTGGGCTTCAACGTCAAGCGCGGCGACCAGGACTTCTTCCTCACCGCCGGGCACTGCGGCAACGTCGTCCGGACCTGGACCGCCGACCAGCAGGGCGCCCAGGCCCTCGGCACGACCGCGGAGAGCAGCTTCCCGGGCGACGACTTCGCGCTCGTCCAGGCCGAGGAGGCGGGGGAGGGCGCCGTCAACCTCTACAACGGGCAGTCGCAGGACATCACCGAGGCGGGCGAGGCCGTCGTCGGCCAGCGCGTCTCGCGCAGCGGCAGCACGACCGGGCTGCGCGGCGGCACCGTCACCGCCGTGAACGCGACGGTGAACTACCCCGAGGGCACCGTTACCGGCGCGATCCAGACGACCGTCTGCGCGGAGCCGGGCGACAGCGGCGGATCGCTGTTCAGCGGGAGCACCGCCCTCGGCCTCACCTCGGGCGGTTCGGGCGACTGCCGGTCCGGCGGTGTCACCTTCTTCCAGCCGGTGACCGAGCCCCTCCAGTTGTTCGACGCCGAGGTCAGCTGACCCCGCGCGATCTCGAAGAGGCCGGAGCCGACGTGTTCGGATCCGGCCTCTGGGGTGTCGTCGCTGGGCGAGGATGTGCTTTCGTGGGGGCCCGACCGGGGAGGACGCGCGATGGTGAGGTTCCAGACCACGATCGAGCTGGGAGGCAAGACCGCGACCGGCTTCGAGGTTCCGGCCGCGGTGGTCGAGCGGCTCGCGGCGGGCAAGAAGCCGAAGGTGAAGGTGACCATCGGCGCCCACAGCTACCGCAGCACGGTCACCTCCTACGGTGGGCGGTACATGCTGCCGCTGTCGGCGGAGAACCGGAGCCGGGCCGGTGTCGAGGCGGGCGACGAGACCGAGGTCGCGCTCGAACTGGACACGGCACCCCGCGTGGTCGAGGTACCCGAGGACTTCGCGATCGCGCTCGCGGCCGAGCCGGCGGCGCAGCAGACCTGGGACGGCCTGTCCTACAGCAACCAGCGCTACCACGTGCTGCAGATCGAGGGCGCCAAGGCGGAGGAGACCCGGCGGCGGCGCATCGCGAAGTCGGTCAGCACGCTCGGCCAGGGAAGGGCCCGCTGAGTCGTCCGGACGATCCGGTGGGTGATCGGCGTGCGCGGGGCGTCAACAAGCGTGCGGTGAGACACAAGGGAGCGGGCGGCGGGCGGTCGCTACATTGACCGGCGTGAACACGCCCAACGCGGCCGGACAGGTCGTGACCGTCACGGGGCCGGTCGACCCGGATGCCCTTGGGTGCGCGGTCACGTCCGTGCATCTGGTCAGCGACCTGAACGGCGACGCGCTCGACCCCGTCCAGGACGGCGCGGACGAGGTGCGGGTGACCATGGATCGGCTTGGCGCGCTGGTCATGGGCGCGTCGAATCCGGACGATCGGCGGCTCACGGAGGAGGTCGTCCGTCCGGAGCTGGACGACTTCGCCGCGCTCGGCGGGGGCGCCGTCGTTGACGTGACCGGGATCGGGCTTGGACGCCGTCCGGAGGCGCTGGTCCGTCTCGCTGGGGCGACGGGGGTCGCGGTGGTGATGGGGTGCGGCGGGTACTCCCCGGCACGCGCACCCGAGATCGCCGGGAGGTCCGCCGAGGATTTCGCGGCGGAGATCGTCCGTGAGCTCCGCGAGGGGGTGGACGGTGTCAGGGCGGGCGTGATCGGCGAGGTCGGGGCGCTGGATCTCGGCCGGGACGCCGACCGGGCCCTGGCCGTGGGCGTCGCGGACGCATCCCGGCGGACGGGGGCGCCCGTGCTCGTCCGGCGGGCCGCGACGCAGGACGCCACCCACGAGCTCCTCGATCTGATGGCCGCGCATGGAGCCGACCCCGGCCGCATCGCCGTAGGGCACTGCGACGGTCTCGCGACCGACGTAGGCGCGCTCGCCAGGCTCGCCGCTCGTGGCGTGTACGTGCAGTTCGATGAGCTCGGGCGGCTGCCGACCGTGTATCGGGAGGTCGACGACCAGGATGTCGCGGCCGCCGTCCTCGACCTTGCTGGGCGCGGGCACGCCGAGCGGGTGCTGCTGTCCCCGCGCGTCTCTCGGAGGATCGACCTCAAGGCGTTCGGCGGGGGCGGGTACGGCTTCGTCCTCGACCAGTTCGTCCCTTATCTGGGGTATCTGGGGGCTGACGATGATCTGGTGCGCACGCTCACGGTGGCGAACCCGCGCCGCTGGCTGACGATCACGGAGGGCAGCGAGTGAACTTGCCGCCGACCATTCCCGACCTCTCCGGCAAGGTGCTGACGGTCGAGGGCCCGGTCGAGCCGTCGGCGCTCGGTCCGACGCTCATGCACGAGCACCTTTTCGTCGATCTGCGGCGTCCGGCGCACGCGCTGCGTCCTGGCGAGGACGCCACGCAGGCGCGCGAACCGCTCACCCTCGCGAACCTGGCCCGGACCAGGCACGGCGCGGTCAACGCCGACAACGACGTCCTCGCCGACTTCGAGGAGATGCTCGCCGAGGTGGGGGAGTTCCGGCGCGCGGGCGGCAGGACGGTCGTCGAGGTCACCAGTCTCGGCATCGGCCGCGACCCTGGTGCGCTGCTGCGGATGTCGCGGGCGAGCGGGCTCAACATCGTGATGGGCGCGGGCTGGTACACGCCGACCTTCCATCCCCCGGACATGGCCGAGCGGACCGTGGACGAGCTCGCCGCCGCGATCGTCGGCGACATCGTGGACGGGGCGGACGGCACCGGGATCCGCGCCGGGATCATCGGCGAGGTCGGCGCGGAGAGCGCGCCGCTGACGCCCGGCGAGCTGAAGAGCGTGCGGGCCGCCGGACGGGCGAGCCGTGTCACCGGCGCTCCGATCACCTTCCATGTGGGCGGGGTCGGGGAGGAGAAGTTCGCGGTCCTCGACATCCTCGACGAGGAGGGCGTGGAGCCGTCCAACGTCGTCATGGGTCATGCCGGGCCGCTCGCCGTCGACCTGCCCTTCGCGCGGCGGGTGCTCGCGCGGGGCGTGTTCATCGAGTTCGACTTCCTGGCCTCGCCGGGCAGCCCGTGGGGGCATCTGGTGCTGCTCGGCGACCACAAGATCGCCCGGGGCATCGCGGACCTGGTCGAGGACGGGCACGCCGACCGGCTCCTGCTCGGCCACGACGTCTGCCAGAAGATCCAGCTCAAGCGCTATGGCGGGCAGGGCTACGGCTACATCCCGGACCATTTCCTGCCGGCGCTGCGGCGCCTCGGGGTCGCCGACGAGGCCATCGAGACGATCATGGTGGACAATCCCGCGCGCGCCCTGACGTTCACCGCCCCGGCGCCGGCCGTCCTAGGCGGCCGAGGCACGGTTTAGGGGCCGAGGCACGGTTTAGGCGGCCAGGGCGCGGCGTGGGGCGGCGTGGGGCGGCGTCGAGTTCGGATGCATGACGATCATCCTTAGGGATGTCGCGGGCGAGGTCGTCCGCCAGCTGTCGCGCGTCTGGGTTCAATCGCGCGCCGATCGTGCGCTTCGCCGTCTTCTATGCTGCCGCCATGGAGGCACTGGCCGTGCGGCTGTCGGGACTCGACTCGTATGCCGAGGGCGCGATCCGCGTCTCGCCCGACGGCGGCCGGGCGCCCGTCCCGGCGCCGGACGCGTCGGCTCCGGGGGAGATGAGGCGGGCAGGCCGGACCGCGTCCGCGACCTCGACGGCGCTGCTCGCGCGGCTTCCGCAGGACGCCATGCGCGACAACGCCGACGTGACCGCGATCGCGCTGATCGCCGACGACCCGGAAGACCTGGAGACCCTGGACGCCTATCCCGCCGGGCTGACGCGGGCCAGGCTCGCGCTCACGCTGTGGCGGCTCCTCGACGACCGGCGGGACTGACGCATGGGGACGACACGCTTCCACTTCACCATCGAAGATCTCGCGCGGGTACGGGTGGCTCCGGCGGATCCGGTGGCGGAGACCCTGTTCGCATTCCGGTTTCTGCACAATCGCGATGAGCGCGGCCTGTTCCAGCAATGGCGCACGGACGCCGGCGCCCGGCTGGCGGGACGCTCGGACGCCCAGATGCTCGCCCCGCTCCTGCCACCCCATCGGATGATCTTCGATCTGCACACCCTCTGCGGGCGCGCCGGGTCGGTCGACGGCGCGGTGGAGAACCTGCGCGGCCGCAGCGCCCGGCATCTGTCCGCGGAGGTCGCCTACGCCGCCTCGCTGACGCCGTTACCCGGCTGGGCCCGCCACATCGCCGCCGCCGACCGGGAGTGGATCGACCTGCTCGGGGCGGCCGTCCGCGGTGCCCACCAGGCGATCGTGGCCCCGTACTGGCCGCAGATCCAGGCGCGCATGACCGCCGAACGCGCCGGACACGGAAGCGCGCTGCTCGACTTCGGCGTCGAGCACATGCTGCGGAATCTGCACCCCACCGTGCGGTGGCACTCCCCGGTGCTGGAGGTGCACAGCCCGTGCGGCGCTGATGTTCATCTGGGCGGACGCGGGATGGTCGTCATCCCGTCGCTGTTCTGCCGGCCGCTGCCGGTCCCGGTGCTCGACTACGTGGACGGGGAGCACGAGCCTCCCGAGCTGTGGCTTTTCGTCCCCGCGACCGGCGCGCCCGACGGCGTCCTGGCGCCCCTGCCGGACTCGGCCGCGGACGGGCGCGCACTCGCCATGCTGCTGGGACGCACCCGGGCGGCCGTGCTGCGGGCGGTGGCCGCCGGGCCGGTCACCACCAGCGGGCTGGCCCAGCGGGTCGGAGTGTCCGTGCCGGCCGCCAGCCAGCACGCCGCGGTGCTTCGCGACGCCGGGCTCATCGCCACGCGCCGGGTCGGGAAGGCCGTCCTGCACACCGTCACGACGACCGGCGAGGCGCTCCTGCCCGGCGGCGCGGGCGAGACGGCGCCCGGGGCCGGGCGGGAGCAGGTTGTGGTCACTCCGTCCGGGCGGTCCGCCCATCCTTTTGGTGAGCGTTGAAAGGATTGCCGTCGGCGGCCGGCACGGGACAGGATCATGGCGTCAACGGGAGCACCGTGATCGCGCCGATAGGCAGCTTGCGCCCACCTTACGACGGGTCTCGGACGGCCGGTCGGGTGACGCGCGGCGGGGGCATCGACGCGTCCGGTGGCCCGGCGACAGGCGGCCAGGCGATGGGGCGGCTAGGCGATGCGGTAGCCGACTCCGGGCACCGTCTCGATGACGGGCGGGTCGCCGAGTTTGCGGCGCACGCGGCCGACCGTCACCGCGACGGTGTTGGTGAACCGGTCGGCGTTCTCGTCCCAGACCTGGTCCAGCAGCGTCTCGGCGCTCAGGAAGCCGGGGCTCGCCCGAAGCAGCGCCTGCAGCACGGCGAACTCCTTCACCGAGAGGGCGAGCCGCCGACCCTCGCGGACGGCCGTCCGGCGGACCGGGTCCAGCTCGATCC
>JBOHBY010000130.1:0-4407 GCA_050698635.1 Spirillospora sp. | reverse complement strand
CTCCTGGAGCGCTACCGGCACCGCGTCCCCGAGCTGACCGGCGACGGACCGTCCTCCAGCCCCCACCCACCGCCATTCAACGGACGAGCTCCGCTCGACGGACCGTCCGGCCCCGGCCCTGTGGCATGATTCGGGCACCGCTGACCGGACCGAGGAGCGAGATGACGACCAGACCGACCGGGGACGACCTGCACACCGTGTTCACGCGCGCGGACCTCGGCGGCGACCAGAGACTCGACCTGATGGAGTTCACCCTCGTCCTGGAGGACCTCGGGCTCTCCTGGACCCGCGCCGAGACGCAGGACAGGTTCGAGAAGGCCGACAGCAACCTCGACGGGTTCATCTCGTACGAGGAGTTCCGCGCCGTCATGGAGACCTGGGCCTAGACCTTGCGACCTCTCATGGCGCGGTAGGTGCGGACGAGCGCGGCCGTGGAGGCGTCCGGGGCGTCCGGCGGCGGCTCCTGTGAGGTGAGCGCGGGGGCGAGGTCCATGGCCATGACCTTGCCGAGCTCGACGCCCCACTGGTCGAAGGAGTCGATGCCCCAGATCGTCCCCTCGACGAAGACGATGTGCTCGTAGAGGGCGACGAGCGCGCCGAGCGTCTTCGGGGTGAGCTTCGGCGCCAGGATCGTGCTCGTCGGCCGGTTGCCCGGCATGACCTTGTGCGGGACGACGGCGGCGGGCGTCCCCTCGGCGGCGATCTCCTCGGCGGTCTTGCCGAACGCGAGCGCCGACGTCTGCGCGAGCATGTTGGCCGTGAGCAGGTCGTGCATTCCGGCGCGGTCCTCGAACGGCTCGGCGAAGCCGATGAAGTCGGCGGGGACGAGCCGCGTGCCCTGGTGCAGGAGCTGGTAGAAGGCGTGCTGGCCGCCCGTGCCCGGCTCGCCCCAGAAGATCTCGCCGGTCTGCGCGACGACGGGCGCGCCGTCGGCCCGCACCGACTTGCCGTTCGACTCCATCGTGAGCTGCTGCAGGTAGGCGGGGAACCGGGCGAGGCGCTGGCTGTAGGGCAGGACGGCCCGGGTCTGCGCGCCGAAGAAGTCGGTGTACCAGACGCCGAGCAGGCCCATCAGGACGGGCATGTTCGCCTCGAACGGCGCGCTGCGGAAATGCTCGTCGAGTTCGCGGAACCCGGCGAGCATCTCGCGGAACGCCTCCCCGCCGATCGCGATCATCAGCGCGAGGCCGATGGCGCCGTCGAAGGAGTACCGGCCGCCGACCCAGTCCCAGAAGCCGAACATGTTCGCGGTGTCGATGCCGAACTCGGCGACCCGGCCCGCGTTGGTCGACACGGCGACGAAGTGCCGGGACACGGCCTTGTCGTCGCCGAGCCCGTCCACGAGCCACTGCCGCGCGACCTTGGCGTTGGTGAGGGTCTCCAGCGTCCCGAACGTCTTGGACGCGACGACGAACAGCGTCCGCTCGGGGTCGAGGCCCGCGAGCTTCCCGACGATGTCGGCCGGGTCGATGTTCGACACGAACCGGCACGTGATGCCCGCGTCGGCGTAGTCGTGGAGGGCCTCGTAGGCCATGGCGGGGCCGAGGTCGGACCCGCCGATGCCGATGTTGACGACGGTCGTGATGCTCTTGCCGGTGAAGCCCGTCCACCCGCCGGAGCGGACGCGCCCGGCGAAGTCGGCCATCCTGTCCAGGACGGCGTGGACGTCGGCGGCGACGTCCTGGCCGTCCACGGTCAGTGCCTCGCCGGGCGGGAGCCGCAGCGCCGTGTGCAGGACGGCGCGGTCCTCGCTGACGTTGATGCGCTCCCCGGAGAACATCGCGTCGATCCGGCGGCGCAGCCCGGCCCGCTCGGCGAGCGCGACCAGCAGCCGCGTCGTCTCGGCGGTGACGCGGTGCTTGGAGTAGTCCAGGTGCAGGTCCCCCGCGGTCACGGTCATCCTGCCGACGCGCCCCGGATCGTCGGCGAAGAGCTCGCGCAGGTGCCGCCCGGCGAGCGCCGCCTGGTGCTCCACCAGCGCGGACCACTCGGGCGACTCGGTGATATCAGCCATTGCCTCTCTCATCTCCTTGGCGGGTGGGGCGCGCGCCGACGTCCCCCGCGGCGCCGCCCGTCCACCGGTGATCATAGGGTTGCGTGAATGAGCGAACGGGCGTTCTGGGTCGGCACGTACACCGGCGAGGCCGGGAACGGAGCGGGAATCTACCGGGTGACGCGGCGAGCTGATGGTGCCTTGGAGGGGCCGGAGCTCGTGGCCGAGGCGGTCAATCCGTCCTATCTGGCCGTGCACCCGGGCAAGGACGTCCTTTACGCCGTGCGTGAGGAGGACGACGGCGGATTCGTCGCCTTCGACGCGTCTGGAGGGAAGCTCCGGGAGATCGGGGCGGGCGTGGCGGGGGCCCTGCCGTGCCATGTGTCCGTGACGGGTGATGGGAAGAGTCTGGTTGTCGCCGACTACGGGTCGGGGACGGTCAGGGCCGTTCCGCTGGGGCCGGACGGCGGGTTCGCCGGTGACGCGGACGTCGCGCCGGGACACGGCAGCGGTCCGGTGGCCGACCGGCAGGAGGGCCCGCACGCGCACGCGAGCGCGAACGCCCCGGACGGGATCGTCCTGACGACCGACCTCGGCGCCGACCTGATCCGCTCGTTCCGCGTCGAGGGTGGCGTGCTGCGGCTCGTTGGGGAGACGCCGCTGCCCGCCGGGTCCGGGCCGCGGCATCTGGTCGTCCATCCGGGCGGGTTCGTGCATGTGGTGGCGGAGCTGTCGGTGTCCATGCTGGTGCTGCGTCCGGTGGACGGGTACGCGCGCCTGGAGGTCGCGGCGGAGTCGTCGGCGACGGCGGGACCGGCGGACGACCGGGCCATGTGCGCGGCGATCAAGCTGGGCGATGGCGGCCGGTTCGTCTACACCTCCACGCGGGGGACGGACGTGGTGACCGCCCACCGGGTGCTGGACGGCGGCGCGGCGCTCACGCCGGTCGCGGACGTCCCTTCCGGCGGCGCCTGGCCCCGCGACCTGCACGTGGACGGCGCGTGGATGCACGTGGCCAACGAGCACAGCGACACGATCGCGACGTTCCGGATCGGCGCGGACGGCGTCCCGGAACCGGCCGGGGCGCCGCTGCGGGTGCCGTCCCCGGTGTGCGTGATCCCTGCCTGAGGCCCTACCGGACGGTCTGCGGGATCTTCCACGGGTTGTCGTCGCGCAGCGGTGGCGGGAGGAGGTCCTGCGGCCAGCCCTGGTAGGCGACGGGGCGCAGGAACCGGTCGATCGCGGCGGTGCCGACCGAGGTCGTGGACGGCGCGGTCGTCGCCGGGAACGGGCCGCCGTGCTGCATGGCGTGGGTGACGGACACGCCGGTGGGCCACTGGTTCCACAGCACACGGCCACTGCGTGCGGCGAGCATGGCGGTGAGGGCCGCGAGGTCGCCGGTCTCGTCCGGCTCGGCGTGCAGGGACGCGGTGAGCTGGCCGGGCAGCGCCGCCAGGACGTCCGCGACGTCGGCGAGGCGCTCGTAGGTGACGATCAGGCCGAGCGGGCCGAAGCACTCCTCCGACGCCGCGTCGATGTCGGCCTTGAAGGCGTCCAGGTCCATGGTGAGCAGGCGCGGCGCCGTGGACGTGTCAGGCCGAATGAGGCGGCGGACGCCGGGGCGCGCGGCCAGCGCGTCCGCCGCCGCCAGGTAGGCCGACTCGATCGTGTCGTTCAGCATCGGGGCGGCGGCGATCTCGCGGAGCCGCCGGGACGCCTCGTCGAGCAGCGCGGCGGGGGCGAACAGGAGGCCGGGGTTGGTGCAGAACTGTCCCGCGCCCATCGTGAGGGACGCCGCGTACCCCTGGACGATCTCCTCGCCGCGCCCATGCGCGGCGCGGGGTGTCACGACGGACGGGTTGACGCTGCCCATCTCGCCGTAGAACGGGATCGGCACCGGACGTTCGGCCGCGATCCGCGCCAGCGCCAGGCCGCCGCGCCGCGACCCGGTGAACGCGGCGGCGGCGATGCCGGAGTGCTTCAGCGCGGCGACGCCCGCGTCCTCCCCCTCGACGAGGCCGAACACGCCGTCCGGGAGCCCGGCGGTGCCGATCACCTCGGCCGTCCGGCGGGACAGGCGCGGGTGGCCGGGGTGCGCCTTGACGACGACGGGGCAGCCCGCCGCCCACGCCGACGCGGTGTCGCCGCCCGCCACGCTGAACGCGAACGGGAAGTTGCTCGCCGCGAACACCAGGACGGGGCCGAAGGCGGTCCGGTAGCGGCGCAGGTCGGGGCGGGGGCCGGTGGGCCAGGACGGGTCGGCGGTGTCGATGCGGGCGTCGTGGAACGCGCCCTCCCTGACGTGCTCGGCGAACAGCGTGAGCTGGAACGTGGTGCGCGTCAGCTCCCCGTTCAGCCTGGCCGCGCCGAGACGCGTCTCCTCGTCGGCCAGGGCGGTCAGCTCGGCGCGGGCG
>JBOHBY010000129.1:0-5431 GCA_050698635.1 Spirillospora sp. | reverse complement strand
CAGCACGGCCGCGGCGAACGGGACGGCCAGCGCGGTTCGCAGGGCGTCGAGGCCCGCGTCCCGGGATCCGCCGCCGCCGAGGGCCGCGACCTGGACGGCGGTCACCGTGGAGAGGCCGAGCGCGGTGCCGAACTGGATCGCGGTGTAGAAGAGGCCGCCCGCCAGGCCGTGTTCGCGCTCGTCCACGCCGTCCGTGGCGGCCATCGTCAGCGGTCCGTAGACGAGCGCGAACGCCATCCCGAGCAGCGCCAGGATCGGAAACATGATCATGTAGGCCCAGTCGAGCCCGACCGGCAGGAACAGCCCGTACGCCACGGCCGCGAGGACGAGCCCGCCGAGCAGGACGCGCAGGTTGCCGAAGCGCTCCACCAGGCGCGGGGTGAGCGTCGGGGCGAGGACGGTGTCGATCCCGAGGACGAGCATGGCCAGGCCGGTCTGCCAGGTCGTCCAGCCTCGGAGCTCCTGGAGGTACAGGGTCATGAGGAACTGGAATCCGGCGAAGGCGCCGAGGAACAGCGCGGCGCCGAGATTCGTCCGGACGAGCGCGGCCGAGCGGAGGATGCCGAGCCGCAGGAGCGGGCTCGCCGCCCGCCGTTCGATCACCACGAACGCCACGAGCAGCGCCGCCCCGGCCGCGAAGGCGCAGACGGTGAGCGCGGCACCGTGCGACGGCCGCTCCAGCCGGACGACCCCGTACACGAGCAGCAGCATCGCGCCCGTCACGCTGAACGCCCCCACAAGATCGAACTCCCTGCCCGGCCGCGCTCGGGGCACTGCGGCAACGGGCGTCCCGGCGGCGGCGGGGTCGGGCTCCTTGACCAGGGGGATCGCGGCGGTCAGGATCAGCGCCGCCATGATGACCGGGGCGAAGAACACCCAGCGCCAGCCGATCGCGGTCAGCAGCCCGCCCGCGACGAGGCCGAGCACGTAGCCGCCCGAGGCCGTCCCCGCGTAGACGCCGAGCGCCTTCGTCCGCGCGGGACCGGCCGGGAACGTGGCGGTGACCAGCGCGAGCCCCGCCGGCATCATGAACGCCGACGCGACCCCCGTGACGAACCGGGCCAGCAGCAGCATCCAGCCTTCGGTGGCGAACCCGCCGAGCCCGGAGAACACGAGGAAGACCACCAGCCAGAAGAGGAAGACGCGGCGGCGTCCCAGCAGGTCGGCGGCGCGCCCGCCGAGCAGCATGAACCCGCCGTAGCCGAGCACGTAGGCGCTGATGACGCCGCTGAGCATTCCGGTCGACAACCCCAGGTCCGCCCGGATCGACGGGAGCGCGACGTTCAGCATCGCCACGTCGATCCCCTCCAGGAAGACAGCGCCGCACAGGACAAGCAGCGACGCCCAGGCGCGTCCGTCCAGGCGGGCCGTGGATGTGGACATGAGCAGGCTCCTCTCTCGGCGAGGGCAGGCAGGCCCGGTTCCCGGACGGGAGGCCAGTTCCCTCTTGTTACCGGCAGCATCCTCAGTCACCATGGGGTGTCATGGAAGACGGAACTTTCGCGCCACCTGGTTACTGCGGGGATACCGCCGCCGAGGAGGACGTCCTGCAGTGGGACACCCGCAACGACTGCGAGGTCCGGCAGATCCTCGACCGGATAGCGGACAAGTGGTCGCTGCTCGTCATCGCGCTACTGGACCAGCGTTCGCTCCGGTTCACCGAACTGCGCCGCCGGATCGAGGGGATCAGCCAGCGGATGCTCGCCAGGACGCTGCGCCATCTGGAGCGGGACGGGCTCGTCAGCCGCACCGTCCACCCGACCGTCCCGCCGCGCGTGGACTACGCCCTGACGCCCATGGGCTCGACCCTGCACGAGACCATCCGCTCGCTGGTGACCTGGACGGAGGCGCACCAGAACGCGATCGCCACGGCCCGCGCCGCGTATGACGCCCGCGTCGAGGCCGACCGGAAGGCGGCCGAGCAGGAGGCGGCCGAACGCGCCGCCGTGGCCCACGAAGTCCTCACCGCCCACCGCTCGCTGACCAGCGGCGCGTGAACGGCCGTCGTCGCTAAAACGCCGCCGCTTGAGAACGCCGCCGTTAGAGAACGCCGCCGCTTGAGAACGCCGCCGTTAGAGAACCGGCGGGCCCTGTTCGATGCGGCGCAGGACGGGGGCGAGCTTGTCGATGTCGTCGGTGTCGATGCGCTGCCGTTCGTCCCACCAGGTGGCGCCCGCGTCCAGTAGTGGGCCGATCAGGTCGCGCGCCCCGGCGGCGTCGCCGGGGCTGGCACCGCCGACGACGATCTCGAACGGCCCGTCCCCCTCACGGTGCTGCCGGACGAACTCGACCAGCCCCCGGACGTTCTCGGCGGACGGCGCGTACCCGTGCGAGTCGTCGCCGAACAGCGGAACGGCACCGTCCCAGCGGGCGGCCCGGCGCATCGGACGGCGGTTCGGCCAGAACCCGGCGATCCACACCGGCGGGCGGGGACGTTGCACCGTGGCGGGCAGCAACGCCACGTCATCGACCTCGTAGTGCCGCCCGTGATGCGTCACCGGCTCACCGGACCAGAAGCGGGAGAGCAGGTCGAGGCCCTCGTCCAGGCGTTCGGCCAGCAGGGCCTTGTCGGTCGGCTCACCGAAGGCGCCGTACTCGTCCCTGACCGGCCCGCCGAGGCCGGCGGCGAAGATCACCCGTCCGGCGGTGGCGGCGTCGAGGGTGGCGACCTGGCGGGCGAGCTGCTGCGGTCTCCGGCGCGGGACGGGCGTGACCAGCGTGCCGAGCCTGATCCGGCTGGTCGCCAGCGCCGCCGCCGTCAGCAGCATCCACGGGTCCCCGAAGGTCTTGCGTTCGATCTTGTCGTAGACGACGTGGTCCCAGACGAACAGGGCGTCCCAGCCTGCCTGTTCGGCCGCCGAAGCGACCCGCGCCACGGTCCTGACGTCAGCGAAGTCCCCGAAGTTCGGGATGTTGATCGAAAACCGCACACGGCCATGGTCGTTCTCCCCCAAGACGGTGGCAAGCGAATAATCACCGGCCCGGTGAACACCGGCCCGGCGGGCGGCCCGTCCCCCGGCCCCGACATCGCCGTCACGGACGATCTCCGCGACGAGATCCGGCATCCGCTGGTGAGCCTGGGCGGCCTGAACTGGACCGACCCGGAGACCCGCCCGCTGGTCCTGGCCGCGTTCATCGAGCTGGTCAACGGTTCGGCGCGCCACTACGCGTCGGTACCCGGCCAGGACGAGTCGCGCCGCGAGACCGTCCGCGAACTGCTCCAGCAAGCCCGGACCCACCCGCCGGACAGCGAGGAACGCGACGAGATCCTCGTCCGTTTGCTCCCGGACCCGTCGGCCCCGGCCTGGACCGACCGCCACGCCGTCAACATCGCCACCGACGAGGCGCTCGCGCTGCTGGCCGCCCCCGACGAGGCCGGGGCGATCCTGGGCATCGAAACGCTGGGGCTCCTGACGGCCCTGGCCACCACCGGACGGTCGGACCAGATCCGCACCGCACTCGCCGACCTGCGCGCCCGCCGCCCGGACGACCCGGTCGTCCTGTCGGCGATGCTGCGGATCTACTCCGGACTCTCCGTACGCGGCCTGCTCGACGACGCCACCGACCACCACGACGCGTTCGTCCTCGATCTACTCGACCACGAGAACGCCAAGGTCAGACGCGCAGCGGCGGCAGCGGTCACCGACATGCGCGGCAACACCCCGCCCAACCCCCTCGCGGAGCGGCTGATCCGCCTCATCGACCAGGATCCGGACCCCTCCGTCCAGGCGGAGGCCGCCCTCAGCCTGGCCACCAGGGCCTGGCCCGACGCCGGCCACAAACCGACCACCGAGACCCTGACCCGCCTGCTCGACCATCCCGACCAGATCATCCGCACACACGCGCTCACCTGGGCCGTCAGAATCAACCGCCGGGGCGTGCTGGACCGTCTCCTGGACGAGCTCACCACCCCCGACCCGCCCTGGGAGATCCTCGCCCTGGTCGAGCACATGCCGGGCCAGATCCTCGGTGGCCTACCCCGCCGGCTCCACAAGCGCTTCACCGAGGCCCTCGCCCGCCTGGACGAGAACGGCTGGGCGGCCCGCGCCGAACCCGGCGCGTTTCCGGACGCCGAGGTTCGCGCCCAGACGCTCGTGGACGCGTCCGAGGCACTCCAGCTCATGAGGCCCAGCGCTTGACTCTGACGTACGGGTCAGGGGTTAGCGTCGCGAGGTTCGTGCAGGGCCTATGCGTTGAGGAGCGTCCGAATGCCCGGTACATCTCGCGAAATTCAGCTCACCACCCAGCCTGTTGGCCTCCCGACTCCAGAACACTTCACCGTCGTCGCAACACCAATCCCCGTCCCCGAAGATGACGGCATCCTGGTCCGGAACCGCTTCTTCCACGTCTCCCCGGCGTTGCGCAGCCTGATCGGCGGAAGTTTGGCGAACGCGCCATTCCCCGGCCTGACCCCCGGTGACACGTTGTACGGAAAGGCGATAGGCGAGGTCGTCTCGGCACCACCGGACGCGGGCGTCCGTCCAGGCGACCTGGTGCAGCACTGGCTCGGCTGGCGCGAGTACGCCGCCGTCCCCGCCGGTCGATGGACGCCGCTGGACGACACCCTGCCCACCCCCGAGGCCCACCTCGGCCAAGCGTCGATCGCGTACACGGCGCTGACGCGGGACGCGCGGCTGAGTCCCGGCGACACCGTGTTCGTGTCCGGCGGCGCCGGCGGGATCGGGTCGCTGGCCGGGCAGATCGCGCGGGCGCTCGGCGCGGGACGCGTGATCGGCAGCACCGGCTCGCCGGACAAGGCGAAGCGGCTGGTGACCGAGCTCGGCTACGACGCGGCCGTCATCCGGGGCACGCGACCCATCGCCGACCAGCTCGCGGAGGCCGCGCCGGACGGCATCGACGTCTTCCTGGACAACGTCGGCGGCGAGCAGCTCCAGGCCGCGATCGCCGTGGCGCGTCCCGGGGCGCGGTTCGCGATCGTCGGCACCCTGTCCGGCCAGCTGTCGCCGGACCTCGGCGGCACCACCGCCCCGGTCGAGATCGACACCTTCCAGCTGATCGTCAAGGGGATCGAGCTGCGCGGCTTCGGCAGCTCCGCCGGGGACACGACCGACCCCGAATGGGCCGAGCGCGTCGGCGGCTGGCTGCGCTCCGGGGAGATGACCTTCCCGCATGTGCGCGTCGCGGGCATGGAGAACGCCCCGCGCGCGTTGCACGAAATGATCGGCGGACGGCACCTCGGAACCGTCCTCGTCGAACCGTAGGCGCCAGACGCCAGACGAAAAGCGCCTGACGCCGGACGCCAGGACGGAGCATCGATGCGGATCAGCGACGCCGCCGCGGCGGCCGGGACCACCCCGCGGGCACTGCGGTTCTACGAGCAGCGCGGCCTGCTGCCGCCGCCGTCGCGCACCTCGGGCGGGCAGCGCCGGTACGGCCGTCGAGCGGAGCTCGTCCGTTGAATGGCGGTGGG
>JBOHBY010000128.1:0-2897 GCA_050698635.1 Spirillospora sp. | reverse complement strand
GACGGTGGCCATCGAGCCGACCGCGACGACGAGCACGTCCTTGGTGCCGTTGCGCACGAGCACGTCGGCACCGCCGGCCTTGCCGACCGCCTCGATGTCGGCGGCGGCGGGGCCCTTCGGGTAGCGGATCGCGGTCGGGCCGTCCGACACCGCCACGCACTCGCGCAGCAGCTCGCGGAGCCGGGCGCCGTCGCGCGGGACGGCGACGCGCATGCCGGGCACGAGCTGCAGGATCGACAGGTCCCACATGCCGTTGTGGCTGGGGCCGTCGTCGCCGGTCACGCCGGAGCGGTCCAAGGCGAACGTGACGGGCTGCCCGTGCAGCGCCGTGTCCATGAGGACCTGGTCGAACGCGCGGTTGAGGAACGTCGCGTACACCGCCACGACCGGGTGCAGCCCGCCCATCGCGAGCCCCGTCGCGGACGTGACCGCGTGCTGCTCGGCGATGCCGACGTCGAAGATGCGGTCGGGGAACGCCTCGGCGAACGGGGCCAGCCCGACCGGGTAGAGCATCGCGGCGGTGATGCCCACCACGTCGCGGCGCTCGCGGCCGATCGCGACCATCTCCTCGCCGAAGATCTTCGTCCAGGCGGGGCCACCCGACTTGCGGACGAACTGCCCGGTGGCGGGGTCGAACGCGCCGCCCCCGTGCATGCAGTCCTCCTCGTCGTTCTCGGCCGGGGCGTAGCCGCGTCCCTTGGTCGTGATGCAGTGCACGATGACGGGGCGGCCGAACCCGCGGGCCCGGCGCAGCGCGCGTTCGACGGCGTCCTCGTCGTGGCCGTCGATCGGGCCGACGTACTTGATGCCGAGGTCCTCGAACATGGCCTGCGGCTGGAGGACGTCCTTGATGCCCTTCTTGATGCCGTGCAGCGCCTCGTAGGCGACGTTGCCGACGACGGGGGCGCGCGGGACGGTCTTCTTGATCAGGCCGAGCGCGTTCTCGTAGCCCTGCGTGACGCGCAGGTCGGCCAGGTGGGAGGCGAGGCCGCCGATCGTCGGCGAGTACGAGCGGCCGTTGTCGTTGACGACGATGATCACGGGACGGTCGGCGCCCGCGGCGATGTTGTTGAGCGCCTCCCAGCACATGCCGCCGGTCAGCGCGCCGTCGCCGACGACCGCGACCACGGCGCGGTCGCCTTCACCGCGGATCTGGAACGCCTTGGCGAACCCGTCGGCGTACGACAGGGCCGTCGAGGCGTGCGAGTTCTCGATGATGTCGTGGTCGGACTCGGCGCGGCTCGGATAGCCCGACAGGCCGCCGAGTTTGCGCAGCCGCTCGAAGTCGTGCCGCCCGGTCAGCATCTTGTGCACGTACGCCTGGTGGCCCGTGTCGAACAGGATCTTGTCGTGCGGCGAGTCGAACACCCGGTGCAGCGCGATCGTCAGCTCGACCGCGCCGAGGTTCGGGCCGAGGTGGCCGCCGGTCTTGGAGACCGCCTGGACGAGGAACTCGCGGATCTCCTCCGCGAGCCGAGTCAGTTGAGCGGCGTCCAGTCGTTTGAGGTCGTCGGGACCCGTGATCGACTCCAGCAGGCTCACTCGTTCTCAACTCCTCCGTCGGGGATCGCGTCTCCCCTGCCTCGGGCCGTACCGAGTTTAATCCCGGTTCGCCCACGACGCGCCGACGGCGCCCGTCCCCGGCGTGTGAAACGACTGACCACGGCGTGGCGCATGGGGTAGGACTTGAGCATGGTCGTCGAAGAGATCGTGCTGCTCAACGCGGACGACGAGCCCGCCGGAACGGCTCCGAAGATCGCGAGTCACCATAAGGACACGCCCTACCACCTGGCCTTTTCCTGCTACGTGGTGGACGCGGAGGGCCGCGTGCTGATCACCCGCCGCGCCCTGGACAAGCGGACCTTTCCCGGCGTGTGGACGGGAAGCTGCTGCGGTCATCCCGCCCCGGGCGAGAAGCTCCGCGACGCGGTGCTCCGCCGGCTCCGGGACGAGCTGGGCCTACCGGACGCGGAGCTGACATCCGTCCTGCCGCGGTTCCGGTACCGGGCCGTCGCCGCGGACGGGACCGTCGAGAACGAGCGCTGCCCCGTCGTGCGCGCCGTCGTCCCGGCGGGTGGCGCCATCGCCGTCCGGCCGAACCCCGACGAGGTCGAGCGGGCGGAGTGGTGGACGTGGGAGCGGTGCGTCGAGCTGACCGGACGCCCCGAGTCGTCACCGTGGTACCGCCTCCAGCTCGCCGAGCTGGAGCCCCTCGGCGCGCCCCCGGACTGGCCGGACGCGGGCCAGGACGACCTGCCGCCCGCCCTCGCCTGGTAGGCCCGCCTGGCAGGCCCGCCTGGGAGACAGGGCGGCCCAGCGGCCGCATCACCGCTAGATCACTTTTCCGCCCCCGGTGTTGACCTTCGCGCGGGTCCGAACGGACGCTTGCTTCTCCGGGGAACGGAGGAACAGACGATGCGACCACGTGCTCCCAGGGGCCGCCCGACGGTGTTCGCGGCCCTGGCGATGACCGGGGCGATGACCGGCGCGCTGGCCCTGTCGGCCTGCGGCGCGAACGAGGACGACGGCGGCTCCGACGACAAGTCCCAGGTCGAGGTGTTCTCCTGGTGGACCGGTCCGGGCGAGGCCGACGGGCTGAAGGCCATGCAGGCCGACTTCGAGAAGAACAACCCCGGGACGAAGTTCGTCAACGCGGCCATCGCCGGCGGGTCGGGTACGCAGGCGAAGGCCGTCCTGGCGAGCCGCCTGCAGAACCGCAAGCCGCCGGACTCCTTCCAGGGCCACGCGGGCGCCGAGCTGCTCGACTACATCAAGGCCGGGCAGATCGAGCCACTGGACGACTTCTACCAGCGCAACAACCTGAAGTCGGTGTTCTCGCAGCAGCTCATCGAGCAGATCACCTACCAGGGCAAGATCTACTCGGTGCCGGTGAACGT
>JBOHBY010000127.1:0-1715 GCA_050698635.1 Spirillospora sp. | reverse complement strand
CCGCGGGCGCCGCCGCCGTACCGGGCGCGGCCGTCGTCGGGCGCCGGGTCCTGACCCAGCGCGAACCGGCCGACCAGGTCGGGGTTGGCGATGAACAGCCCGGCGAACGACACCGCGTCGGCGATCCCGGCGTCCACCACCGCGTTGCCCGAGTCCCGGCCGAAACCGTGGTTGACGATCAGCGGCCCGCCGAACAGCCGCCGGAACCGCGCGAACTCCCCGAAGCCCGGAACCGCGCCGGGACGCTCCGGCGCCCGCCCCCGCAGATGCAGATACGCCAGCGGACGCCGGCCCAGCCCCGCCACCACCGCGTCGTACCCGGCCAGCGACTCCTCATCGGCGACGTAGGGGTACGGGCCGCCGTTCCGGGTGCTGGTGCGAGCGCGGTCACGGGACGTCCAGTACGGCGACAGCCGCACCCCCACGCGCCGCCCGTCCCACGCCGCCGCGACCGCGTCGACGATCTCCAGCAGCAGCCGCCCCCGGTCCGCGCCGTAGGCGTCGCGGCGCCGGTTCAGCCGCGGGTTCAGGAACTGCGCCACCAGGTACGTGCCGTTCGCGGCGACCTCCACCCCGTCGAACCCGGCACGGCGCGCGTTCGCCGACGCCGCGCCGTAGTCGGCGACCGTCCCGGCGATCTCCGCGGCCGTCATCTCCCGCGGCGTGACGGTCTCCCTCGGCCCGGAGGGCGTACGGCACACCTCACCCGGATCGATCGGCGACGGCCCCGCCGGCAGCGCGCCGCCCAGCAGGTCGGGATGGGAGTTGGCGCCCGCGTGCCACAACTGCACCACGATCCGGCCGCCGAGCGCGTGGACGACGTCGGTGACCCGCCGCCACGCCGCGACCTGCCGCGGCCCGAAGATCCCCGGGACGTCCGGGAACCCGATCGCGCGCTCGCTCACCCACGCCGCCTCCGCGACGATCAGCCCGGCGGTGGCGCGCTGCGCGTAGTACGCGGCGTGCAGGTCCGTCGGCACCAGGCCCGGCGCCGCCCGCGCCCGCGTCATCGGCGCCATCACCACCCGGTTCGGCAGCCGCAGGTCACCGACCCGCACCGGCGTCAGCAGCGGCTGCCGCCCGCCGCCGCCCTCCCCGCCGGTACCCTGGTCGCTACGGATCATCGGTTTCGCCTCCCTGTGGCGCCGTCCATCGAAACTCCACCCTGCAGACGGACAGCGACGAGGAAAGGTGACCGATGAGCGAGCACGGCGCCCTGGCCGAACGGTTCGAGGAGCACCGCGAACGGCTGCGCGCGGTGGCCTACCGGATGCTCGGTTCGGCCGGCGAGGCCGACGACGCCGTCCAGGAGGCGTGGCTGCGGCTGGCCCGCGCCGACCCCGCCGCCGTCGACCGCATCGACAGCCTGGAGGCGTGGCTGCGGACCGTCGTGTCGAGGCTGTGCCTGGACATGCTGCGTACCCGCGCGTCCCGCCGCGAGGAACCCTACGGGTCGCCACCGCCCGACCGGACCGGCGCCGGTGAGGGTGACGGCGGGCCCGAGGAGGAGGCCGAGCTCGTCGACGCCGTCGGACGCGCGATGCTCGTCGTCCTGGACACCCTCGGCCCCGCCGAACGGGTCGCGTTCGTCCTGCACGACGCGTTCGCCGTCCCGTTCGACGAGATCGCCGCGATCGTCGGACGCAGCCCCGCCGCCGCCAAGAAACTCGCCAGCCGCGCCCGCCACCGCGTCCGCGGCGCCGGGACCACCAGCG
>JBOHBY010000126.1:0-2519 GCA_050698635.1 Spirillospora sp. | reverse complement strand
GGCTCGGTCAGGGTGACGCCGGCGGCGGCGAGCTTGTCGATCAGCGGGCCCAGCTCGGCGATCTCCTCGACCAGGACCGCCGCCCGCTCCGGGCCGACGCCCTCGACCCGCTGGAACGCCTCCGTGTCGGCGGCGCGGATCGCGTCCATCGACGCGAAGTGGCGGGCGAGGCGGCGCGACATCGAACGTCCGGTGCCGCGCACGCCGAGCGCGCAGAACACCTTGTTCAGCGGCTTGGCCTTCGCGCCCTCGATCGCGGCGATGAGCGCGGTGGTGCTGGTCTCGCCCATCCGCTCCAGGGCGATGACCTGGTCGTGGGTG
Source organism: Spirillospora sp. (assembly GCA_050698635.1). Taxonomy (GTDB): domain Bacteria; phylum Actinomycetota; class Actinomycetes; order Streptosporangiales; family Streptosporangiaceae; genus Spirillospora. Next base: position 2,198 of record JBOHBY010000126.1, on the reverse strand, counting down.
AGGACGAACAGGTCGGCGAAGTCGGTGATCAGCCCGGCGTCGACGAGCTGGTCGATGCGGTTCTCGCCGAGGCCCTCGATGTCGAGCTGGTCGCGTCCGACGGCGTAGCGGACCGACGCGATGGCGTGGCAGGCCCGTCCCCGGACGCACCGCCACCGCTGCTGCGACGCGTCGATCTCGTCGCCGCAGCGCGGGCAGACCGGCGGTGGCTCGATCGGCCGCTCGTCGCCGGTGCGCAGGTGGACGACCGGGGCCTCCACGCGGGGGATGACGTCGCCGGCCTTGTAGACGGTGACGTGGTCGCCGATCCGCAGGCCGCGCCGCTCGATGTCGGCGGCGTTGTGGAGGGTCGCGTAGGTGACGGTCGATCCGTCCACCTCCACGGGCTCCAGGACGGCGCGCGGCGCGATCACGCCGGTGCGGCCGACGTTCCATTCGACGTCCAGCAGCCGGGTGATCTTCTCGACGGCGGGGAGCTTGTAGGCGACGGCCCAGCGGGGCGCGCGGGAGGACAGCCCGGCGTCGGCCTGGTCGGCGGCGGCGTCGGCCTTGACCACGATGCCGTCGATGCCGAAGTCGAGGCCCGCGCGCAGCGCCGCGATCTCCTCGACGCGCTCGCGGACCTGCCCGATCGTGGTGCGGGTCGTCCCGGCGACCGGGGTGGACGCGGTCGTCATCACGCCCAGCCCGGCCAGCAGGTCCATCAGCCCGCTGTGCGGGAGCTCGCGCAGCTTTTCGGCGAGGTCGGGGGCGGTCCCGGCGCCGAATCCGGCGCCCGCGGGCAGCGGCAGGATGCCGTAGCCGAAGAAGGTCGTCTCGACCCGGTAGGCGTGGTGCTTGGTGCGCAGCGACCCGGCGGCCGCCGAGCGCGGGTTGGCGAACGGCGGGTGCCCGGCTGCGGTGCGGGCGGCGGTGGCGGCCTCGAACTGGGCGCGGGTCATCAGCACCTCGCCGCGCAGCTCCACCGTGACCGGTTCGGCGAGCCGCTCCGGCAGCCCGGTGATGATCGCGATGCCGCGGGCCGAGACGTCCTCCCCGGCGGTCCCGTCGCCCCGGGTGACGAGCTGGACCAGGCGGCCGTCGCGGTAGCGGGCCGAGATCGCCAGGCCGTCGAGCTTCGGCTCCACGCTCCAGGTCGCGACCTCGCGGCCGAGCCTGCGGACGAGCCCCGCCGCCCACGACTCCAGTCCCTCGGCGGAGAACACGTTGTCGAGGCTCAGCATCGGGACCGTGTGCGGGACGTCCCCGGCGACCGCTCCCCCGGCGACCTTGCCCGTCGGCGAGTCGGGCAGCACGTGCCCGGGATGCTCGTCCTCGTAGGCGGCGATGCCGCGCACCAGCCGGTCGAAGGCGTCGTCGTCGAGCGGCGAGTCGCCCTCGCCGTAGTAGGCGGCGGAGGCGGAGACGGCGGTCTGGACTGCGGCGGCGTAGGAGTCCTGATCGCCGATCTCGGTACGTCCCGGGGTCTCTGTCATGAGGACATCATCCCTGGTACTACCGACATTTCGGACGTTTCACCGGGCGGCGAGATGGTGGCCGAGGAAGGCGAGCTGCGGGCGCGCAGTCGACCCGGAGCGGGACGCCCTTCAGCGCGTCCGCGTCCCGCGAGGCGAAGACGTCGTTGCGGACGAAGTCGTCGCGGCCGTCGAACGCGCGCCGGTTGGTGGAACGCGCGGCCTCGTAGGAGGAGAACAGGGCCGGGGACGAGGCGGCGACCGCGCCGTCCCCGCCGCGCCGAGCAGCGCCCGCCTGGTGATCATCGCGGCTCCCGTTCTCCGGCCGTCTCCTGGTCTGCGGCCGTCTCGCTCCGGGCGACGGCCGCGGAGCGGGAGAGCAGCGCGACGCCCGCGGTCAGGAGCATGGCGGTGAACGATACGGCAACGAACGCCGACGCGGTGCGCGGCGGCAGGGTCTGGAACGCCAGCGCCGCCACCAGGTAGGACGCGATGGGGTTCGTCATCGTCATCGCGGTCATCGCGGCGGGCAGCGACCCGGCGGCGAACGCCCGCTGCTCGATGACGAGCCCGAGCAGCGTGCTGCCGGCGAGGGCGTAGCCGGGCCAGTCCACGGCGGTGGCGGCGACGCCGTGGTCGACGAGGCTGGCGGTGGTGAGCTTGATCAGCACCGCGGTCGCGGCGAAGCACAGCCCCGCGCAGACGCCGAGCAGCGCGGCCCGCACCGGGCCCCGGCGCAGCCAC
>JBOHBY010000125.1:0-11192 GCA_050698635.1 Spirillospora sp. | reverse complement strand
GGCGGGCTGCTGCTCGCGCGCCGGACGCGGCGGCGCCTCGGCACCCCAGGACCCCTCCGCCGGGCTGCCCGGCACACCGTCGAGTACCTGGAATCCCCGTTGTGAAACGCCGATGTCGCGGAGTACCGCGTGCTGCCAGCTGGAGTCGGTCACCTGCCTCCCCTCTCACCGGTCAGCCTACGAGACACACCACACCAGAATCTCACCGAACCGAAAGGCTTACCCTGGCGTCTAATCCTGATAACGCCATTGCCCACGGATAGCCTGTCACCAACCCCCGTCCAGCAGAGCCAGCGATCCCCCCGGAGCCACCATGCCCCCAGACTCCGCCCGGCGATGGACGACCCGTCCGCGCGCCCGGCGCCTGAGCCTGTCGAGGCGAGCCCGGTCAGCCGCCCTAACCCGGTCAGCCGCCCTGTCCCGGCCCCGCGTTCTGCGGGTCCTGCGACTCCTGGGCATTCTGCGCATTCTGTGCGTTCTGCGCTTCCCGCCGCTGGCGCTCCCGCAGGGCGATCGACGACTCGTACGCCGCCAGCGCCCGCTCGCTCCCCGGACGCAACTCGAACCGGATGCCGCGGTCGCCCTCGAACGGGTTCCGGTGGTCGAATCCGGCGCGGTAGATCTCGTTCGGCACCCTCTCCGGGAAGGCGTCGCAATAGGGGATCCAGCGATCGAGCGACGTCGTGGCCTCCGGGTTGGACCGCTGCTGCAACCGCACGCAGGCGTCACAGATGTTCGGCCTCCTGCGCATCGTCCGCCCGCCCTTCACTGGTCTTCGGCTAGGGCCGCGCGGCGCACCGCGCGGTCCCCGCAGTGTTCCACAACGGCACCGGGATACCCCAACCGTCACGGACATCGCACAGCCGGTTGCAGAAGGGTCGCGAAACGCCCTATAACTGATCAATCTCTGTGTCCCTGTGATCGTGCGCGGTCGCGGGCTCTCCCAGCTCCCGACGAACAGAGGGGTACCTGTGCGCGCTGAATGGCAGGCGCATATCGACGAACTCCTGCAGACCTACCAGGAGAAGCGCCGTCAGATCCAGGACATGCAGTCCAAGCTCGAGAGCATCGAGGCCGAGGCGGAGGCCGCCGACGGGATGGTGCGGGTCAAGGTCGACCGGCAGGGGCGGCTGACCTCGCTGGAGCTCGATCCGCGCGTCCAGCGCAAGCTCGGCGTCACCGAGCTCGGCGAGGCGATCATGGAAGCTTCCAAGGATGCGCAGGCGAAGGTCGCCGACCAGATGCGCGAGGCGATGACGGGCCTGGCGCCCCAGGGCGCGGCGGACCAGAACTACGACATCGCCAAGCTGCTGCCCGAGCGTCCCGACGACATCAACGCCGTCCGCGAGCGCCTCGGGATCCTGCCGCAATGACCGACAGCTACCTGGAAGTCGACACAGAGGAACTCAAGCGCGCCGGCAAGGGCTTCCACGACGGCGCCACCAACCTCAAGGGGATCTACGACCGGCTCTCGTCCGCGCTCAGCGCCGAAGGCGAATGCTGGGGCGCGGACGAGACCGGCAAGACGTTCGCCGAGGGTTACAAGGAGCCGAGCCAGAACGTCCTGGAGGCGTTCCCCAAGCTCGAAAAGGGTCTTGACGGCATCAAGAAGGGCGTGGACCAGATGGCCAAGACCTACAAGCAGGCCGAGGAATCCTCAAGGCTGAAGTGAGCTGATCCGTGGGTCTCGAAATTCCAGAACCGGTCCAGTGGCTCGGCTGGATCATCGGTGCCGACTGGCCCGAGGGCGACGAGACGGCGATGCGCCGCTGCGCCGAGGCGTGGCGGACCGCCGGCACCGAAGTCCAGGACCTGATCGAGCAACTGAACCAGACGGCGTCCGACGTCCGCGGCGCGCTCGACAGCGGCGCCGCCGACAAGTTCGGTGAGAAATGGGAGCAGTGGGTCACCACCGACCCGCAGATCCTGCCCAAGCTCATCGAGTCGGCCGGCAAGATGGCCGAGACGCTCGACGGCGGCGCGCTCGACATCGAGTACGCCAAGTACATGTTCATCGCCCTGCTGATCGTGACGGCGATCGAGATCGCCTATCTGATCGCGGCGGCGTTCGCGACGTTCGGCGGTTCCACGGCGGCCATTCCGGCCGTGGAGGCCGCGGCGCAGGTCACGGCGAGGACCATCGCCAAGGAGCTGCTCGAGCGGCTGAGCCAACGGTTCCTCGGCGCCGTCCTCAGGGGCGCGCTGGTCGGCGCGCTGGAGGGCGGCGGGCTCGACCTCCTCGTCCAGGGCGTGCAGATCGCGCAGGGCAACCGCGACGGCGTCGACTGGAAGAAGACCGGCTCGGCCACGCTGGACGGCGCCATCGGCGGCGCCATCTCCGGCGGCGTCTCGCACGGCATGGGCAAGATCCCCGGCGTGAGCGAAGGCGCCGACACCGCGCTCGGCAGCATGGCCAAGGGAATGGCGCGCGAGGGCGCGTCGGAGGCCATCAGCGGCGTGGCCGGCACGGTCGCCACGGCCGCGATCCACGGCGACCCGCTGACCTGGGAGTCCATCGCCAAGGGCGCCACGTCGGGCGCTTTCGGCGGTGCCGTCGGCGGCGGCAAGAGCGGACTTGAGGGCTACAACACACCGACGCCCGGCGGCGGCGGCGACCCGCCGACCCCGACACCCGGCGGCGGCAACGACCCGAGCCCCTCGCCCTCACCGTCGCCGTCGACTTCCGGTGGCGGAGGCGACGATGGTGGCGGAGGCGGCGGCGGCTCGAACCAGGGCGGCGGCGGAGGCGGCGGCGGTGGTTCGCACACCGGCGGCGGTGGCGGCGGATCAGACCCAGGAGGCGGCGGATCGTCCGGCGGTGGGGGTGGCGGCGGCAACCGCATCTCCACGCTTCTGGGCGACACCGGTGGCGGCGGAGGCGGCGGTTCGTCCCTTGCCTCCTCGGGGCCCGAGGGCGGCGGCGGATCTTCTTCCGGCGGCGGTGGCGGTGGCCTGGGCGGGAACCCGTCCGGCTTCGGCGGGGGCGGCTCGTCGTCCGGCCCGTCGGGCGGCGGCGGCTCCTATGGCGGCGGTTCCGGCTCCTTCGGCGGCGGCAGCCCGTCGGGCGGTGGCTCCCCCTCCGGCGGCGGCGCGGCCCCCATGGGCGGCGGAATGGTCGGCGGAGGCGGCGGCGGGGCACCGTCGGGCGGCGGCTCCACCCCGTCCGGCGGCGGATCCACCCCGACCGGCGGCGGCTCGTCTTCGTCCGGCGGCGGCTCACCCTCTTCCTCTTCCTCTTCCTCGGGCGGCGGCTCATCTTCTTCATCCGGTGGAGGCGGCTCGTCGTCTTCGTCGTCCAGCTCCGGCGGTTCGACGCCGTCCGGCGGCGGCTCGACCTCATCGCCGAGCGGCGGCGGCTCCAGCTCACGCGGCGGCCACTCGTCCACCGGCGGCTCCTCGTCCGGCAGTGGTTCCTCGTCCGGCGGCGGCTCGACCCCCGACGGCGGCACGTACTCCCCGAGTGGCGGATCGCCGAGCCCGGGCGGCGGGGCCTCGACCCCTGGCGGCGGGGGCTCGACCCCTGGAGACGCCACGCCCGGCTCCAGCACCCGGTCCCCCGGCGACGCTTCGCCCGCTCCGGGCTCCAGCGGGAGCACGCCGTCCGGGAACACGCAGACCCCCGGCGGCACCCGGACGCCCGGCGACCCGAGCGGATCCACGGGCACCGGCAGCGGCGTCGCTCCCACCCCGGTCGGTGGCACCGGCACCGGTACGCCCACGCGCGACGGTGCGGCGTCCCCCCCGGGCGGCACGGACCGCACCGCGACGCCCAGAGGTGACGCTCCCGCCGACCGCACCACGACATCCGGCGGCGAAACGACCGAAACCGCCGCCGACCCGAACACGCGCGGCTCCGATGGAACCTCCGAGTCGCAGGACGCGGTGCAGCAGCCGCAGCAGGGCGACTCCGGGAACGCGGGCGGTCCCTCGGCCTTCGTCGCCCCCATGCCGATGGGCATGGGCGGCGGCGGTGGTTCGCCGGGAATGGCGTCCCCGTCCGGCGGCGGATCCCCGTCTCCATCCCCGTCCCCGTCGTCCGCACCGGCCTCGTCCGCGCCGAACCCGTTCTCATCGTCGGACACGGGCGGAACCGGATCGCGGACGCCGTCCCGGCCGGCGGGCACCGACGACCCCGGCGCACGCCCGCAGCCGAGCACGGTCGAGAACGTCGACGACCGAGGCGTCGTCCGCAGCGAGCCCGCGCCAAGCCAGGACGACGCCTCGCAGCAGGACCAGACCTCGCAACAGGACGAGGGCGCGCCGCACAACAAGGAGTCCGACAGCACCACACCCGACGGTGCGACACCTGATGGCACCGACGGCACCACGCAGGACGGCACGTCCTCCGGCGACGGCCAGCCCGACCGGACGCAGGAACTCGCGGACGCCGAGCAGCAGGCACGGGACGCCCTCGCCCAGTTCGGCAACGACGCGCCGACCGTCGACTTCACGTCCAACCCGCTCGACCCGGCCGCGGCACGAGAGATCAACAACGCCATCCAGCAGCTCGCCGCGGACTACCCGGACACGATGCGCGGCCTGTCCCACATCGGCTCCGAGGACTTCAGCCAGTCCCTCGGGTCGGACGGCGAAGGCGTCCTCGCCTACGCCACCCCTGGCGCCACCGACCCTGGCATTTTCATCAACGACGACGTCTTCTCCGACAACGCCCAGCGTTCCCAGGAAGGCGCCAACGAAGAAGCGACCCAGTTCACCGTGCCCGGCGGTGGCTCCACAGAGGGCGTCTTCACGCACGAGTTCGGGCACCACCTCGGCGAGCAACTGCTGAACAACCCGCAGATGCTGGCCGACCTGAACCAGGCCGTGTCCCAGTCCCTCGGCATCCCCTACGACGCCACGCAGCCGCACGATCCCGCCACGCAGCAGCGGATCAAGGACGCGCTGGCCGAATACGGAGCCGAGACCCCGCACGAGATGATGGCGGAGGCGTTCACCGAGTACCGCCTCTCCGACAACCCGCGCGACCTGGCCCGCGCCATCGGCGAAGTGATGGACCGCCACCTCAGCGCCCAGAACACCGCCACCCCACAGAACACCGGCACCACCCAGGACGGCGGCACCCCCCAGAACGGTGGCGACAACACCCCGTCCACCGGCAACAACACGCCCGCCCCAGGCGACAGCACGCCCTCCCCAGGCGATAGCAACCCGGCCCCCGGCGACTCGACCGCACCGCCCCGGTCCGCGGAGAACTCCGCCGAGGGCACGCCGGCCCCGAACCGGGATCAGACGTCCGAGAACGGCGGGACACAGTCCCGTCCGGACGAATCACAACCGCGGTCAACCGATGCCCAACCGCGCCCCGACGAGGGCCAGCCCCGCTCCGACAACGGTCAGCCGCGTTCCGACGAGGGCCAACCCCGCACAGACGAAGGCCAACCCCGCACAGACGAGGGCCAGCCGCGCTCGGACGAGGGTCAGCCGCGCTCGGACGAAACGCAACAGCGCAACGACGACACACAACAGCGCACCAACGACGACGGTCAGCCCCGCTCCGACGAGACCCAGCAGCGCACAGACGACACGCAACAGCGCAACGAGGACGGGCCCCGGCAGGAGGGTGAAGGCGACCCGCGCTTCAGGCGGAGCAACACCAACGACGACGGGAACGAGTCCCAAGGGGACTCCCAGCCCCAGCCCCGGACCGACCCCCCGGTCGGACGCGGGCTGCCTCACCAGCAGGCCAACTGGGCGCCGCCGCCGTACACCCGCGAAGAGAACATCAACGTCGCCCCCGGTCGCCGGCTGGTCGACTCGGGTCGCCTTGAGCCGAACACCCGGTACACCGTCTACGAGGAGGACGCCCAGGGGAACAGGGTTCCCCGGTCCGTGGCGTACACCGACGGCAACCGCAACATCACGAACCTCACCAACTACACGTCGGAAAACCCCGCCAACCCGGTCGTCGACCCGAACAACAACGTCGACCTGACCCGGCCCGCGCCGGGTGTCACGCACAAGGTCGAACTCGGGTTCAGCGACCCGCACATCTTCGCCGGCGAGCCCCAGAGCGGCCGCGGTCCGGAGGGCATGTCGCCGGCCGCCACGAGGTTCGACCCTCCGGCGAACGCGAGGCCGGTGACGTGGCCGGACACCTACGACGTCAGGAGGCAGGGCCCGTTCCAGGCCCGCAATGACCTGCCGGCCAACTCGCGGATCGAGGTCCGAGGGCCGGACGGCAAGCTCCATGGCGTCTTCTGGACGGACGGGAACAGGCAGGTCACGCACGTCCGCACGTGGTACGGCGACAAGGCGCACGGGTTCAACCCCGAACTGGGCGACACCAACCGCTCGGCCAATAAGTGGAGTGTTCCCCGTCCGAACACCCACTATCTCGTCGAGCCCCACGACCGTTTCCAGACCACCGACCCCAACGCGCCTCTCGACCCGCCGAACGCCGCCCGCACCGGCGACTTCGGCAACAACGGCGTCGACCCGGGCACGTTCCTCTTCCACACCGACGAACGCGGGATGACGGACGCCGCCAGCGGCCGTCCCGACTACGACTCACCGCACCAGGACGGCGAGCAGCGCAACGAGCCCGTCCAGCGGAATATCGGGTCCAGGGGCAAGGGCACCGGGGAGTATCCGGGCGGAAAGTTCGACGGCGGCCACATCTTCCCCCATGAGGCACGTGGCCCGGGAGAACGGATCAACTACTTCCCGCAGTGGAGCCCCACGAACCGCGGGAACTCCGGCGGAGACGTCACTCCCAGCACCGGCTGGCGGCACTCGTTCGAGAGCCTGCTCGAGAAGCGGCATTCCCAGAATTCTCTGCTCACGATCGACCGGATCGACTTCTTCCCGGAGCCGAACGATCCGAAGATCACGCCGGAGGTCGTGCACACGCGCTGGACGGAGACCGACCGCTCCACCGATCCACCGACCACCACCACGCACTACCGGAGCTACCACAACCTGGACCCGAGCCAGCGAGCCGGAGGCGGTACGACGCCTCCCGCCAGCACACCGTCCGGCGGCACCACGCCGGCGCAGCCATCCGGCAACACACCGCCCGCACAACCGTCCGGTACCACACCGCCTGCGCAAACGCAGGGCAACACCCCGTCGGCACAGCCGCCGGCGGGCGGTCAGCCGACCCAACCGGCGACCCCGAACCAGCCGTCTCCGGACAACGGATCACAGTCGTCCTCAGCCGACCCCGCCGGAGGGAACGGTCAGGCACGACCGTCGACCGACGACGGAAGCGGGACGTCCCAGCGCGGCACCGGAGACCAGCCCCAGTTCCGCCGGAGCGCCCCGACGCCCGAGCCCGACGGGGGCCAGACCCCGCGCCCGGACGCGCAGCAGACTCCACCCCGAACAACCTCCGAACAAACCACACAGTCGCCCAGTCAGAGCACGGACGCGTCAGGAACACCTCGAACGGACGCCCGTTCCCACTACGGCTGGTACCAGGAATCTCAGCCGACCACCACACCCAGCACTTCGACCACGGGCACAACCACCCCCGGCACCCCAACCCCCGGCACCCCAACACCAGCGACGCCGGGCACGCCGGACGCGGGCGCTCCACCCCCGAGGACGGCCACGGAACCGGCAGCCGCCCAGCGAGCGGGCGAGGAGTCCGCGCCACCGGCCGACGGCCGGACCGACGCCGACTCCAGGTTGCAGGACGCGTCCGTCCCGCCGAGCAATGCCGTCCCGAGAACGGCCGAGGGCGAGGGCCAGCCGCAGCGGACGGCCGATCCCGAACTCATGCGCCGGATCCACGAGAACGAGCAGATCCGCCAGCTCGTGGAGGAGTCCCGCGCGACGGTCGTCGACGACAAGGGCAACCGTCTCGGCGATCTGCTGAACGACGACCTGCAGAGCCGACTGCCGAACCATCCCCACCTCGCCAGGATCATCGACGGCAACGGCCCGCCGCCGCTGACGCCCGCCGAGGACTCTCTTCGGCACTCCCTGCTGGCGCGGCCAAGGACGCTGCACAGCCTGCTGACCCACCCGGACGCCGTCCGCATCCTTGAGGACTCGGTCCGGGAGGTGAACGAGCGCGGCGCCGACGCGATCCTGGACGAGGGCAAGATACGACCCACGCCGACCCCGCTTGAGGACTGGCAGATCGACATCAGCGACCGGGCCATCCGCGAGATCGGTTCCGGGAAGTCCCCCGAGCAGCCGGGGTTCGACAAGGACGCCTTGGCCGCCGAGCAGGAGCGGGCCGGCGAGGGCCAGCCGCTCGCGAAGGACAACGAGTTCATCAACCGGTACCTGGACCACCTGTACCAGCAGGCCGCCGAGGGCACCGGCCCACTCCGCCAGGTCCTGGACGAGCTGGCGAACGATCCCGACGACGCCAAGATGCGTCCGGGCCCGAAGGACCGGGTCCGCGCCCTCGACAAGATCATCAATGAGAACGGCGGTGACGCCTCCGCGCTCAACGACCTGCTCGGCGGCAAGGTCCAGTTCGACAGCGTCTCGGACCTCTACCAGGCGCTCGACCGGGTGCGGGAGGTCGCGCGGCAGCACGACGTCGAGGTCGTGTCGATCAAGGACCGGCTGCGCAGCCCGCAGCCGAGCGGCTACCGCGACATCCGGATGACGGTCCGGATGCCGAACGGTCACATCGGGGAGCTGCGCCTCCACCTGCGGTCGTTCGACGACGTCGCCTCCTTCGAGCACTCGCTGTACGAGGTGTCGCGCGACCTGCCGAACGTCGCCGAGGAACGGGCGGCGCGCGGTGAGCGCGACCTTGAGCTGACACCCGAGGAGCGGGCCGTCCGCGAGGCGATCAACCGCCGCCTCAACCAGCTGTTCGACGCGGCGCTGGACGAGTCGCTGCCACCTCACCTGCGTCCCTCACAGGAGGACGGCGACGGCCAGGGCGGCACCCGCGACGAGCAGACCCACGACCAGCAAACCCGCGATGACCAGCAGCAGCCACACGACCAGCAAACCCGCGACGACGAACAGACCCGCGACGACGAACAGACCAGGGACGACGACGAGCAGACGAGGGACGACGAGGCCGACACTCCGGAGAACATCCCGGAGGGCCTGCCGCCGCATCTGCACGACGCCTTCCGGGACAGTGACGCCACACCGGCCGGCCGGTCGTTCCATGACCCGGCCGACCCGGCGATGCGGGACCTGGCCCGGCGTGTCCCGGCGGACCCGCAGCGGTACGCGGTGGACGGGCACGGCGACGCGGACGGGCTGCGGCTCGGCGGCGGACGCAGGCTGAACGTCGACGACCTGGCGCACCTGATCCGCAACGACCCGACCTGGAACGGCCGCGACGTCATGCTGCTGTCGTGCCGGACCGGCGAAGGCGACTTCGCCGCGCAGCTCGCCCAGCGGCTCGGCGTGCCGGTCACGGCCCCGAACGGGCTTGCATGGACGGACAACAACGGCAACGTGTTCGCCTCGTCCGGCCAGACCACGCCGGACGGAGGGATCCGCCCCGCCTGGCCGCCGAACGGCACCTGGCAGACCTTCAACCCCGACGGCACGACCACCACGGCCGGGCACGACGGCCGTCCCCCGGGGCGGGAGGAGCATCGCGGCTCGGACGACCCGGCGAACCCGCCGAGGCCAGGGGACGACGCCGAAGCCCGGGGCCTGCGCGACCTGTTCCGCCGCGAGGGCCACGTCGACCCGGACGGGGTGCGCCGTTTCAACAGCGACGAGCAGGGCGAGCGGTACGGCGAGAACCGGCTGGGGCACGTCTACCGCAACCTGCCGCACCACCTGCAGCAGGCCCTGCACTGGTACACGGTGCAGTCGATGCCGAACCCGCACCTGCGGCCGGGCGCCGACGTGGCGCGGTATCTGAACCACCTGTTCACGGAGCAGAACTACGCTCAGCACCTCGCCCATCTGAACGGCGGGGTCATGCCGTCCCACCGCGACCAGCTGATGCGGATGTGGAACCGGCCCGACCTCACCGACTACCAGCGGCAGCTGATCCAGCACGTCGTCACGCAGACGGACCCGGAGGCCCGGCTGCAGGAGATGTGGAGGAACCACGGGCAGCGCGAGTTCCTGCGGCAGTACCTCGGCGGGGAGCCCACCCCGGACGCGTTCTGGCGGCGGATCGACGAGCTCGACCACGCGCTGAGCCAGCCGCTGCCCGAGCCCGTCCAGACGATGCGCGGTCTGCACGACGTGAACTTCATGCTCGCGTCGGACGGCGCCCCACTGGCCGGACGGAATCCGCTGCTGCTCATGGGGTCCGTGCAGAACGAGCCGGGCTACATGTCCACCTCGCTGGGATCCGGGACGACGGAGGTCGACGGCCAGGGCTTCGCCTACCAGCTGCACCTGAACCTTCCCGAGGGTGCTCACGGGGTGTGGATGGGCCGCGCCAGCCAGTACCCTGAGCAGCGCGAACTCGTCCTTCCGCGCGGCACCAGGTACCACATCAGGAACGTCGTACAGACCGGGTGGAACGGGACCCAGCCGGTCTTCTCCATCGAGGCGGACGTCATCCCGCCCGGGGCCGCACCGTGAGGGGCCACATTGACGAGGGAAAGGCGCACACGTCATGAGTGACGGGTTTCCGGACCTTCCGCCGGCCCCGCCCATCGCCGGCGGGATCCAGCCGCCGAAGGAGTCCTACGAGCGGTTCACCCGGCAGGCGGTCTTCTACCTGCCCGTCGTCCGCCGCGGTGAGCTGGTCGGGCATCTGTGGGCTGCGGAGTCCAACGCGAAGGCGGCCGGTTTCGTCCGGCGCCTCGCGGCCCAGGCGGCGGGCGTGGAGGCCGCCGACATCTGGGGGCGCCGCCTCGACGACGCCCACGACCGCGGTGTCTCCGCCCTGGACGCGATCCGGCGGTGGGCCGGCGCGCCCGAAGATCCGTACGGCGGCATGATCCCGGCGGGCACGCGGGAACTGCGCGCCCCGAACCTCGACGCCCTCCGCGAGCTGACCAACCCCGGTGCTCCGGCGACGCCCGGGCCGCTGATCCAGGACGGCCTGTACCCGGACGGAACCCCGGCGGACCGTTCGCAGGGCTGGGGCCCGCTGGCGAGCGTCCGGCCACCGTCGTACGCGACGCGGACGGCGGCGCCCGTGCTGTTCTATCCGGTGACGCGCGGCGGGACGGTCCTCGGCTACGTCTGGGCATCGGTGTCGGAGGAGGCGGCGTCCTACCTCCGGCGGGCACGCGCGGACCGCGACGGCGAGATCGCGGCGGGCCTGTGGG
>JBOHBY010000124.1:0-10903 GCA_050698635.1 Spirillospora sp. | reverse complement strand
CTCGCGCTCGGCGGCGCGCTGATCGCCACGAGCCTGGCGGCGGCCGACTCCCGGCCCGACCTCGCGACCTTCGCCGCCGTCGGCGCCCGGCCCCGCACCCGGCGGCTGCTGACGATGGGCCAGGCCGTGTTCGTCGCCGGGCTCGGCTGCTGGCTCGGGATCGCGGGCGGGCTCGTCCCCGGCCTGGCGGTGGCGCGGCCGCTCACGAACCAGCCGGAGCAGCCGGGCGTCGCGGGCCACGGCACGATCCTCGACATCCCGTGGACGCTGCTGCTCGGCGTCGGTGTGGTCGTCCCGCTCGTCACGGCCGTAGCCGCGGCGGGGCTCACCCGCGGCCGTCTCCCGATGACCCGCCGCGTCCACTCCTGACCGTTCCCGTCCTGACCGTTCCCGCCCAGGGGGTCGGCCGCGCGCCGGACGCTGCTGGTAGCGTCCGGCGCGTGGCTGAGGCGGTTGCGGTGGAGGGACCTGCGAGCCGGGCCCCGGAAGGCCGCTCGGCCCTGGCCGGACGCCGGCGGCGCGCGGCGCTCGCGGCGATGATCGCGGCGAGCGCGGTGCTGTACGCGGCGTACTCGCTGATGCGGCTGCGCGCGTTCCGTTCGGGCAGCTACGACCTGGTCATCTTCGACCAGGCGATCAGGTCGTACAGCCGTTTCGATCTGCCGGTCGCCATGGTCAAGGGCGTCCACAACGAGTTCGGGCCCGATTTCTCCATTCTCGGCGACCATTTCTCGCCGATCCTCGCCCTGCTGGCGCCGCTGTACTGGATCCACGACGGGCCGGAGACGCTGCTGCTCGCGCAGGCCGTCCTGCTCGCGCTGGCGATCGTGCCGATCTGGCGGTTCACCGAGCGCAGGCTCGGCGCCCGCGCCGCGTACCGCGCCGCCGGTGCCTACGCGCTGTCGTGGCCGATCGCCGAGGCGCTCGCGTTCGACTTCCACGAGGTCGCGTTCGTGCCGCTGCTGTCGGCGCTGATGGTGGAGCGCCACGACGCCGGACGGCGTGGCCAGGCGGCGGTGGCGGCGTTCGTCCTGCTGCTGGTCAAGGAGGACATGGGCCTGCTCCTCGCGGGCTTCGGCCTCTACCTGCTCACCCGGTACGACGAGCGGCCACGCAGGCTGCGCGACCTGCTGCCGAGGGGTGACCGGCGGGCGGGGTCGGCCTACGTCGTCGTCGGGCTGGTCGCGACCTGGGTCTGCTCCCGCGTGATCATCGCGGCGTTCGGCGGAGACAGGGACTACTACTGGGCGTACGGGTCGCTCGGCCCTGACCTGCCCCACGCGGCCGTACACGCGCTGACCCACCCGTGGGACGTCGTGGCCGTTCTCGGCACCCCGCCGCAGAAGGTTCTGACGATGGCGCTGGTCGCCTTGCCGCTGCTCCTGCTGCCGTTGGTGTCGCCACTGACCCTGACGGTGCTGCCCCTGCTGGCCGAACGGATGCTCAACAGCCGCTTCAGCAACTGGTGGGAGCCGCACTACCACTACAACGCGTTCATCATCGCGGTGCTCTTCCTAGCGGCGGTGGACGGGGCAGTACGGCTGCGCGGCAAGATCCCCGCCCTCGGCCGGGCCCCGTCCACGCTGCCCGCGGCCGCGATGCTGGTGGCGATGGTCGTCTGCGTACCGTTCTTCGCCTACCGCCACCTCGCCGATCCCGCGCTGTGGTCGCGGAACGAACGCGCCCGCGCGGCGGCCGCCGCCGCGTCGAAGATCCCGGACGGCGCGCTCGTCGAAGCGGCCAATGGCGTCGGCCCCGCGCTGACGTCACGCGCCCGCGTCCTGCTCTGGGACGAGCACTCGCGCGGCGCGCCCTGGGTCGTCGCCTACGTCGGACGGCTGGAGTTCCCGTTCCCGAGCGTGGCCGACCAGCGGCGGCGGGTCGGCGAGCTGGCGGCCGAGGGATACCGCGAGGTCTTCCGGCAGGACGGCTACGTCGTTCTGCACCGCGCGCCCGCCACCGGCGGCGCCCCATAATCGCCCGCGCTTTGGACGGATTGTCCAGGTGACCGATCATCAAGGCACGGGTCAGAATGACGGTGAAGGCACCTTCTGGCTAAAATACCCTGTCGTTTTGGCGCTCTTTGCCTGATACTTGAAGAAAGCCGTGACGGCCGTGGCCGGCGCGGGCACCCCGCGCAAACACTCGTGCGACCACCGCCGTGGCGGCGTTTGAGGCGGAGAGCATGAGTGGTGTGATGCTGTTCAACAACGACGGAGGGCCACGGGCCGGACACGGCACGGAATTCATCCCCGGCAAGGCAAAGCCTCAGGCAAATTCTCCCCAGATCCGCAATGCGGGCCAAGGGACGAATTGCGGCGGGGAGTCGTGACGTGCACGAGGAAACGGAGAAGGACGTCCGGCGCTGGGAGACCTGCGGGCAGGCGTGGATCGGCGTCCTGCGGCACGTGTGGAGCGCCGGCGAGGCCGGCCTGGAGGACGGCGGCCCCATCATCGAGGGACCGCCGCTGCTGTTCGAGGTCGCCGCGCTGTCCTGGGAGGACCCGATCCTCCACGAGTACGGCGACCGCGCGCGGATCGTCCGGCGCGCCCAGGAGCGCACCCGCCGCACCGTCCGCGGGCGCTACTGGCCGAGGCTGCACGATCTCGAAGGCAACGACCAGATCCGCTGGGTCGTCGACCTGCTGCGGGCCAGGCCGTGGACGACCAGCGCCTGGATCTCGCTGACGATCCCCGGCGAGCCGGCGGAGGGACTGCCGAACCTGACGGCGCTGTCCTTCCGCATCCGCGGCTACCGGCTGATCATGACGGCGATGTTCCGGTCGCAGAACGTCCACCGCGGCTACCTGACCTACATCCCGCTCCGCGAGGTGCAGATCCAGGTCGCCGACGAGCTGGGCCTGCCCGCCGGGCCGCTGCGCGTGTACGTGGACGTCCCGCACGTCCACGTCGCCGACGCCGAGCAGGTCGCGTCCGTCCTGGTCGCGCTGCCCGAGCCCAACGCGGCCTGACCGACGTCCCCGGACCTCGCTCCCCGCGCGCGGTCCGGGTGCCGTCCGGGGCGCCGTCCGCGTGCCGTCCGCGAGTGCTCCGGGCGAAGCGGGACTAACCGGTAGGTGTCTCCCTGCCGCGAATCGCTCTCGCCCCCGGGAGATAGACTCGCGGCCGGGGGCGAGGGCACGACGAGGTGACCCGAGACGTCACCTGCACACACCACACCAGCATCCACTTTTCCGAAGGACTGTCTGCCTTGAGCAAGCCCGTCGTCCTCGTCGCCGAAGAACTCTCGCCCGCCGGCATCGCCGTGCTGGAAGCCGACTACGAGGTCCGCCACGTCGACGGCGCCGACCGCGAGCGGCTGCTGCCCGCCGTCGCCGACGTCGACGCGCTGGTCGTCCGCAGCGCCACCAAGGTCACCGCCGAGGTGTTCCAGCACGCCGCCAGGCTGCGGGTCGTCGCCCGCGCCGGCGTCGGCCTCGACAACGTCGACGTGGAGGCCGCCACCAAGGCCGGCGTCATGGTCGTCAACGCGCCCACGTCCAACATCGTCACGGCCGCCGAGCACGCCATCGCGCTGCTGCTGGCCACCGCCAGGAACGTGCCGCAGGGCCACAGCGCCCTCAAGCAGGGCGAATGGAAGCGGTCCAAGTACACCGGCGTCGAGCTGCAGGGCAAGACCGTCGGCGTGCTCGGCCTCGGCCGGATCGGCGTCCTGGTCGCCCAGCGCCTGGCCGCCTTCGACATGACCGTGATCGCGTTCGACCCGTACGTGCAGGCCGCCCGCGCCGCCCAGCTCGGTGTGAAACTCGTCACGCTGGACGAGCTGCTCCGCGAGTCCGACTTCATCACCGTCCACCTACCGAAGACCCCCGAGACCCTCGGCCTCGTCGGCGACCGCGAGCTGCGGCAGGTCAAGCCGACGGTCCGCATCGTGAACGCCGCCCGCGGCGGGATCGTGGACGAGGAGGCCCTCGACCTCGCGCTCAAGGACGGGCGCGTCGCCGGCGCCGGCATCGACGTGTTCACCACCGAGCCGATGACCCAGAGCCCGCTGTTCCACCACGACAGCGTGGTCGTCACCCCGCACCTGGGTGCCAGCACCCACGAGGCGCAGGAGAAGGCGGGCACGCAGGTCGCCCGCTCGGTGAGGCTGGCGCTGTCGGGCGAGTTCGTCCCGGACGCGGTCAACGTGCAGGGCGGCGCCGTCGCCGAGGACGTCAAGCCGGGCCTGCCGCTCGCCGAGAAGCTCGGCCGCATCTTCACCGCGCTCGCCGGCGGCGTCCCCGTCCGGCTGGACGTCGTCGTCCGCGGCGAGATCGCCGAGCACGACGTGAAGGTCCTCGAACTCGCCGCGCTCAAGGGCGTGTTCCTCGACGTGATCGAGGAGACCGTGACGTTCGTCAACGCGCCCCTGCTGGCCCGCGACCGCGGCGTCGAGGTCACCCTCACCACCAGCGAGGACAGCCCCGACTGGCGCAACGTCGTGCAGGTGCGCGGCACGATGTCCGACGGCGCGGTCGTGTCGGTGTCCGGGACGCTCACCGGCCCGAAGCACGCCGAGCGGATCATCGAGATCAACGGCTACAACATGGAGCTCGTCCCGACCGAGCACATGGCGTTCTTCTCCTACGTCGACCGTCCCGGCATCGTCGGCGCCGTCGGCAAGATCCTCGGCGACGAGCAGGTCAACATCGCGGGCATGCAGGTCGGACGGGACGCCAAGGGCGGCAGGGCGCTGATCGCGCTGACCGTCGACTCGGCCATCCCGCCGCAGCTCGTGGACGCCATCAGCGCCGAGGTCGGCGCCGACATGGGCCGCCGCGTCGACCTGGAGGGCTAACCCGCCCGTCCGGAGGGCTAGCCCGTCCGTCCGGAGGGCTAGCCCGCCCGTTTCATCCCGGCCCGTGGTGGTTCTCACATGCCTGTCATCTCAGATCGTGAGATTAATTGCCACGGGTCGGGACACTCCGCCGCACCGGAGGTAATCTCGCTGGTAGTCATGCGGCGCTTCGTAGTAATCCTTCGCTGCCGCAGCGGGGCCTGATCACCGGCAGGCCGGCACCCGCTGCGGAGGCTCTGCCTGGCCGTGAGTCCGATATCCCTCGCCCGACCGTGTGAACCACGCTCCCCGGGCGGCCCCTGGTCTCACCACAGCGATTCGGAGCGAACCATCATGAACGACACCCTGAACAACGTCCCGGCGGACGACGCCGAAGAAGAAGCGGCTCGCGCCCTGCAAACCGCCCTGGACCGCAGGGCCGACTAGAGACTAGACCCGTCCCTGCGGACGCGGTGCGAGACTGGGGACGTGGGGCTCGACGTCGAATCCGCCGAAGTGGCCGGAGTGCTGCGAGAAGTCGCCCGGCTCGGGCCGTACTTCGAGATCGCCACCGGCTCTGAGGTGGACAACCCCGCTTGGCGGCCATTCCCCGGAGATGCCGCCCGCCTCGCGTCGCTCACCGACGACTACGCCACGCGGCTCGGAACGAGGGAGCGCCGCGTCGCGGCGTCGCTGGTCTTCCAGGGGCTCGCGGCCCGGCTGTGGTCGCCGGTCATCGCCGCCGCCGCTCGCGGGGTCGTCCCTGACCTGGACGGCCTGCGCTGGCACTGGGCGCCCGGCGACCCGATCACCTTCCGGTTGGACGAGCCGTCCGGCCGGCGGGTGGACGCCGCCGCCGAAGCCGCCGCGCTCATCCACCCCATGATCGTGGACGCGCACCTGCGGCCCCTCCGCGACGTGATGCTCACCTTCGTGAGCCTCGCGGACGGGCTCGTCTGGGGCAACGCCGCCTCGGCCCTCGCCGGGAGCCTGAACGTGGGGCCCCGCGACGACGGGCGGCGCGCCGTCGTCCGGGAGGTGCTGGCGCGGGACCCGCTGGCCGACGCGGGGGAGTTCGGCCCGGACGGCTACGTCCGGCGGAACTGCTGTCTGTACTACCGTGTCCCCGGCGGAGGAATGTGCGGCGACTGTGGCCTGCTGGAACGGAAATCTCCGTCCAGTATCTGAGACGAAAGCCCATGCCTTGAGACGTATGCACTACAGTGCGGACATGGTTTCCCGCAGTGTTCGTCTGGCCGTCATCCCGGGGGACGGGATCGGCCCCGAGGTCGTCGCCGAAGGGCTGAAGGTCCTCGACGCCGTGTCGCCGTCCAGCGGGCTCACGTTCGAGCGGACGTCCTACGACCTCGGCGCCGCCCGCTGGCACCGGACCGGCGAGACGCTGCCCGACTCCGTCCTGGACGAGCTGCGCGAGCAGGAGGTCATCCTGCTGGGCGCCGTCGGCGACCCGAGCGTGCCGAGCGGGACGCTGGAGCGCGGCCTGCTGCTGCGGGCCAGGTTCGAGCTCGACCACTACGTCAACCTGCGCCCGGTGAAGCTGTTCCCGGGCGTCGCGACCCCGCTGGCGGGCGTGGGCACGGGCGACATCGACATGGTCGTCGTCCGGGAAGGCACCGAGGGGCCCTACACCGGTGTCGGCGGCGTCGTGCGCAAGGGCACGCCGCACGAGGTCGCGACGCAGGAGAGCGTCAACACCGCCTACGGCGTCGAACGGGTCGTCCGGTACGCGTTCGAGATCGCCGCGACGCGGCCGCGCCGGCGGCTCACGCTCGTCCACAAGGACAACGTCCTCACCTTCGCCGGTGATCTCTACCAGCGCACGCTGAAGCGCGTCGCCGAGGAGTTCCCGCAGGTCACGACCGACTACTGCCATGTCGACGCGGCCACCATGTTCTTCGTGTCGCAGCCGGGCCGGTTCGACGTGATCGTCACCGACAACCTGTTCGGCGACATCATCACCGACATCGGCGCCGCGATCGCCGGGGGGATCGGGCTCGCCGCGTCCGGCAACGTCAACCCGGCCCGCACCGCGCCGTCGATGTTCGAGCCGGTGCACGGCAGCGCGCCCGACATCGCCGGGCAGGGCAAGGCCGACCCGACCGCCACGATCCTGTCGGTCGCCATGCTGCTCGACCACATCGGCGCGGGCGACGCCGCGCGCCGCGTCGAGCAGGCCGTCTCCGACGACCTCGCCGAGCGCGGCGGCATCGGCGAGCGGTCCACGTCCCAGATCGGTGACGCGATCGCCAAGCGAGTAGCCGGCTGAGGGCACGCCTCTCTGCCGGTCAGCGGAACAGAGAACTCCGGGCGTGCCCCCGCGGCGCGCCCGTTTCCGCATGCGCCGCGGACGAACACACTTCCCCCCTGCCCGACCCTGAGCGGTACGGCGCACCGGGGAAGAATGTTCGGCGAAGGAGTGGGGTCTGGACGAAGTAGGACAATAGGGACTAAGGAAGCCGCCGTGGCGATGGGGCCGCGCCGGCGATCCGCGAGAGGACGAGTACCCAGATGAGCGACACCCTGGACTTCGAGATCACGCGCACGGAGCGGCCGGCGACCGCCGCCGAACGCGAGCGCGTCCTGGCCGATCCCGGCTTCGGCCGGTACTTCACCGACCACATGGTCACGATCCGGTACTCCGCCGACCGCGGGTGGCACGACGCGCGGCTCGAACCGTACGGGCCCATCCCGATGGACCCGGCCAGCCAGGTGTTCCACTACGCCCAGGAGCTGTTCGAGGGCCTCAAGGCCTACAAGCAGCCCGACGGGTCGATCGTCACCTTCAGGCCGTTCATGAACGCGGCGCGGATGAACAGGTCCGCGAAGCGGATGGCGATGCCGGAGATCCCCGAGCAGCTGTTCGTGGACGCCGTCGAACTCCTCGTCCGCACCGACAAGGACTGGGTGCCCGAGAGCGAGGGGCACAGCCTCTACCTCCGCCCGTTCATGTTCGCCACCACGCGGGCGCTCGGCGTCAACAGTCCGGCGAACGAGTTCCTGTTCATGGTCATCGCGTCGCCGTCCGGCCTGTACTACCCGCGCGGGATCAAGCCGGTCTCGGTGTGGCTGTCGCAGGACTACACCCGCGCCGCGAAGGGCGGCACCGGCGAGGCCAAGACCGGCGGCAACTACGCCTCCTCGTTCGCCGGGCAGGCGCAGGCCGTCGCGGAGGGCTGCGACCAGGTCGTCTGGCTCGACGCGGTGGAGCACCGCTGGGTCGAGGAGGTCGGCTCGATGAACCTGCTGTTCGTCTACGGGTCAGGCGAGCGGGCCAGGCTCCTCACGCCCGCGCTCACCGGGACGCTCCTCGCCGGCGTCACCCGCGACTCCATGCTCAAGCTGGCGCCCGACCTCGGCATCCCCGCCGAGGAGGGCAAGATCAGCATCGAGGAGTGGGAGGCGGGCTGCCGGTCCGGCGAGATCACCGAGGTGTTCGGCTGCGGCACCGCCGCGATCATCAGCCCGGTCGGCCGGGTCAAGGGCGCCGACCGCGAGTGGACGATCGGCGACGGCGAGCCGGGCGAGGTCTCGATGCGGCTGCGCGAGGCGCTGGTCGGCATCCAGTACGGCACCCGTCCCGACCCCTACGGCTGGGTCCACAAGATCGTCTGATCCGCGGCGCCACCGCCGTCTCGCATCTCGACGCGCACGGGGACATCCGTCTCACCATCCGAGACGGATGTCCCATATTCGCGAACCATGTGGCAGACTGGCGCACATCATGCGCGACAGCCTCGTGATTATCGGCTGGCGCGCCGGCAGCAGCTAACAGGACGGCGCCGGCGCGCAGACCTCTCACGTCCGTGAGGGGTCTTTTTTGTGCGCTGGCGCGGTCACCCTTTGGGGGTACCCGCAATGCAAGGCGACGCCTTCCACGTCTACGACACCACCCTGCGCGACGGCTCGCAGCAGGAGGGGCTCAACCTCTCCGTGCCCGACAAGCTCGCCATCGCGCGGCACCTCGACGACCTCGGCGTCGGCTTCATCGAGGGCGGCTGGCCGGGCGCCAACCCCAAGGACACCGAGTTCTTCAGGCGGGCTCGAACAGAGCTCGACCTGACGCACGCGCAGCTCACCGCGTTCGGCGCGACCCGCCGGGCCGGTGTGCGGGCCGCCGACGACCCTCAGGTTGCCGCGCTGCGCGACTCCGGCGCGTCCGTCGTGACCCTGGTCGCCAAAAGTCACGACAGGCATGTCGAGCTGGCCCTCCGCACCACCCTGGAGGAGAACCTCGCGATGATCCGCGACACGGTCTCCCACCTGCGTGCGGAGGGCCAACGAGTCTTCCTGGACGCCGAACACTTCTTCGACGGCTACAACGCCGACCGCGCCTACGCGCTGGAGGCCGTCCGCACCGCCGCCGAGGCGGGCGCGGACGTCGTCGCGCTCTGCGACACCAACGGCGGGATGCTGCCGGACGAGCTCGCCGACGTCGTCCACGACGTCGTGTCGCTCGGCGTCCGCGTCGGCATCCACTGCCACGACGACTCCGGCTGCGCGGTCGCGAACTCGCTGGCCGCGGTGAAGGCGGGCGCGACCCACGTTCAGGGGTGCGCGAACGGGTACGGCGAACGCAGCGGCAACGCGAACCTGTTCACCGTCATCGGGAACCTCCAGCTCAAGCGCGGCATGCCGCTGGTCTCGGACGCGCAGCTCGCCGAGATGACCCGGATCGCGCACGCCGTGTCCGAGGTCACCAACGTCGCGCCCGGCTCGCAGCAGCCCTACGTGGGGCTGTCGGCGTTCGCGCACAAGGCGGGGCTGCACGCGTCCGCCGTCAAGGTCGACCCGGACCTGTACCAGCACATCGACCCGGCCGCCGTCGGCAACGACATGCGGATGCTGGTGTCCAGCATGGCCGGGCGCGCGTCGGTGGAGCTGAAGGGCCGCGAGCTCGGCTACGACCTGTCCGGCGAGAAGGCCAGGGCCGTCGTGGCGCGGGTCAAGGAGCTGGAGTCCACCGGCTACACCTTCGAGGCCGCCGACGCCTCCTTCGAGCTGCTGCTGCGCGAGGAGCTCACCGGCGTCCGGCAGCGGCACTTCGAGGTCGAGTCGTGGCGGTCGATCGTCGAGCGCCGCCCCGACGGGACCATGGTCAGCGAGGCCACCGTCAAGCTGCACGCCAAGGGCGAGCGGATCATCGCGACCGGCGAGGGCAACGGCCCCGTCAACGCCCTCGACAACGCGCTGCGCAGCGCGCTCGGCCGCCTCTACCCCGAGCTGGCGCGGCTGGAGCTCGTCGACTACAAGGTCCGGATACTGGAGGGCACGCACGGCACCGAGGCCCGGACGCGGGTGCTCGTCGAGTCCGGCGACGGCGAACGCGAGTGGGGCACGGTCGGCGTCGAGGACAACGTCATCGCCGCGTCCTGGCAGGCCCTGGAGGAGGCCGTCTCCTACTGCCTCCTCCGCGCCGGCTACGAAGCGGTCTGACCGCGGTGGGGAATGCGTTCGGCCCGGAGGGCATTATCGGGGCATGAGCACCGAGATCACCGACAACGCCGAACGGAACCGCTACGAGATCAGGCTGGACGGCGAGCTCGCCGGGTTCGTCGAGTACGAGGCGGGGGAGGAGGGCTCCGTCGCCCTCGTCCACACCAAGGTCCTGTCCGCGTTCGAGGGCAAGGGCGTGGGCGGCTCGCTCGCCCGCGGCGTCCTGGACGACCTGCGCGCACGCGGCCTGCGGGTCGTGCCGATCTGCCCGTTCATCAAGAAGTGGATCGACAGGCACCCCGACTACCAGGAGCTGGTCGCCGCCTGACGCCTGACGCCGGGCCTGGACGGGGCGCGGCTCAGACGGCTCAGACGGCTCAGACTGCTCAGACCGCCCGGAGCTGCGACTCGCCGCCTTCGAGCGTGAGCCACGCCGACAGCGACGCCTCCTTCAGCCGCACCCTGACCCGGTCGTAGCGGGCGGGGTCGACGAACCCCGGCGCCGACATGATGACGGTGTCGAACACGAAGTCGGAGGCGACGAAGGCCAGGTCGGCGCCGGTGTCGGCGACGCGCTTCTTCACCGCGGGGGCGTCCACCATCCGCCGCGCCGTGATGATCGAGATGCCGGACACGCCCTTCGGGCCGCGCTGCACCGGACCCACGTGC
>JBOHBY010000123.1:0-8737 GCA_050698635.1 Spirillospora sp. | reverse complement strand
GTCACCGACCGTGCGGACGGGGGTGAGCGCCGACAACGGATCCTGGAAGATCATCGAAATGTCGTTGCCACGTATCCGGGAGAGTTCGGCGTCCGAGCGCCCGAGTAGCTCCTCGCCGCGCAGGCGCACGGAGCCCGTCACGCGGGCGTCCTCCGGGAGGAGTCCCATGACCGCGAGCGCGAGGGCGGTCTTCCCCGAGCCCGACTCGCCGACGATCCCCAGCACATCGCCCGGCTCGACAGCGAAGGTCACGCCGCGCACGGCATGGACGTCCGGCGCGTAGCGAACCGTCAGATCCGTGACCCGCAGGACGCTCAAGGCGCGCCTCCCGAGGACGGGTCGAGGACGTCGCGTAGCCCGTCGCCCAGCAGGTTCACGGCCAGCACGATGACGACCAGCAGTCCGGCGGCGAAGCCGAACGGCCACGGGCACGCGGCGGCGGTGCCCTGCCCGTCGGCGATCAGCGTGCCGAGCGACACGTCCGGCGGGCGGACGCCGAGGCCCAGGTACGACAGCCCGCCCTCCGCGACGATCGCGACGCTGACGTTGAGGCCCGCGTCCACGGCGAGCAGCGACGCGAGCTGCGGCAGCACGTGCCGGACGATCACGCGCGGCGCGCTCACACCGAGGAACCGGGCGGCCCGCACGTAGTCGCGGTCGCGGAGCGAGGACGTCATGGTCCGCACCATCCGCGCCGTGGTCATCCACATGAACGCGGCGAGCAGCGGCACGAGCACGGGCGCGCCGCCGTCCAGGCGAGGGGCCAGCAGGACGACGACCAGGACCGGCGGCAGTGCCAGCAGCAGGTCGACGCCCCGCATCAGGGTCCGGTCGAGGCGCCCGCCCGCGTATCCGGCCGCGGTCCCGACGACGGCGGCGACCCCGGTCGAGATCACCGCGACCGCGAGGCCGATGAGCAGCGATGTCCGCGCTCCGCGCAGGGTGACGGCGAAGACGTCCCGTCCACCCTGCGTGGTGCCGAGCCAATGGTTCGCGGACGGTCCCGCGCCGAAGGCCGTGAAGTCAGTGTCGTCCCACATCCACGGCGATACGAGTGGCCCGGCGAAGACCAGCAGAAGCACCAACGCAAGCAGAACGAGCCCGGCAACGCTCCGACGGCTCCGCAGAAGGCTCATGCCACCGTCCGGACGCGCGGGTCGAGGACGCCGTGCAGCACGTCCGAGACCAGCCCGGCCAGAACGACCCCGCAGACCGCGACACAGCCGATCGCCGCGACCGCGTTGACGTCGCCACGCGCGATGGACTCGACGAGCCACTCCCCGATCCCGTGCCAGCCGAAGACCTTCTCGACGAAGACCCCGCCTAGGACCAGCAGGCCGAACGCATAGGCGGAATACGTCGTCATCGGCGCCAGTGCCGTCCGCAAGCCGTGCCGCAGTAGCGCGCTCCGACGCCGTAGCCCCTTGGCCCGTGCCGTACGGACGAAGTCGGCTTGCAGAACGTCCAGCATCATGGCGCGCTGGTAACGGCAGTAGAAGCCGAGTTGTGCGAGCGCGATCGTGGCCGTCGGCAGTAGCAAATGCCTGCCTCGGTCAGCGAGCCCACCAAGAGCCCCACAGGACGCGCCAGGCGAAGTCTCCCCGACCCACACGAAAACCCGTAAGCCCGTTGCGTCGTTCGCTGCGCGCGCAGCGACCTGTAACAGCAATGCCAGGACGAACACCGGCACGGCCAACAGCAGGCTTGACCCGAGGCTGATGAGCCGGTCGGCCGTCCGTCCGCACCGCACCGCCGCGTAGGCGCCGAGAAGGACGCCCAGCACGCTCCCTAGGACAGCGCCCAGGAACAGCAGCCGCACACTCACACCGAACCGCCGCCATAATTCGGCGTTGACCGCCTCACCGTCCCAGGTGCGGCCGAAGTCGCCGTGGACGACTCCCTCCGCCCAGGTCAGGTACCGGTCGGCCAGGGGCGTCCTGTCGTTGAGATTGAGGGCGCTCAGTCGCGCATCGACGACAGCCTCAGGCGGACGGGGCGAGCGCCCCTCGAAGTTGGCGCGCGGATCGAGCGCGACGGCGGCGAGCAGATAGGCGAGGCTCACAGCCAGCGCGGCCAGGACCAGATGGCTCACCAGCCGCCGCAGCAGGAACGCCGCCATGTCTTCCCTCCGACCACCCAGAAGAATCACAGAATGCTACTGAGCGATCACACACGGCGCGAGAAAACGGCAGATGTCAGACCATGGCGGGTTCGCGATCCTGCGCGGTGTCGGTGCGGACGCGCCCACGCAGGCCACCTACCGCCAGAAGGACGAATCCGGCGGCTGCCCACGCGCCCAGGATGGCCGCCGATCCGGCGGCGCCCGCGCCGTCGAAGAACGCCGTCGACCGCAGAAGGGTCACCGACGCTCCCGGCGGAAGGACCTGGCCGATGTCGCCCCACGGTTGCGGAAGCATCTCCGGGGCCGAGGTGGCCGCCGACAGCGGGTTACCGAGGAGCAACATCGTCAGCGCGCCCAGGCTGAGCCCAGCCCGTCCGATGGCGGCGGCCAGGCCGGCGACCGTGCCCGTCACGGCAAGGATGGTCAGCGACATCACCCCGGCGAGCGCGAGGTAGGAACCGGGCAGCACGGACAGCCAACCCTGCGCGAGCCCCGCCACGCCGAACCCGCCGAGGACGGCGAACACGACCACCCCGGCGGCGCGCCACCCGGCAGCGGGGATCGCGAACGTCAGCAGCACCGAGGCGGCGAGGCCCGACATGATCAGCGGCAGCGCGAGCGCGCCGAACCCGGACCCGCGCGGGTCGTCGGGATCGGCGACGACGACGTCCTCGACCGCCGGCACGGCCGGCGCAGCCGGATCCGCGTTCCGGGCGGCCGGCGTGAGCCTTGCCGCGAGGGCGGTGAGCTGCTGGGCGACGACGGGTGAGGCGGCGGACGCGGTGAGCACCTTCGGGCCGGACGGCGTCGACACGATGGCGCCGTACGCCTCCCGGTCGGCGAGCGCGGCGCGTGCGGCGGTCTCGTCCGGTTCCGTCCGGACGTCGAACGCGCCGGGACGTTCACGGTCCAGGCGTTCCGCGACGGCGGCGGCCTGCGGGCCGGTCACGACGACGGGGACGTCACGCGGCGCCACCCGCGCGGCCGGCCAGGAGAACGCGGTGATCATGATGAGCTGGAGCAGCGCGGCGCCCACGGCGATGGCGAGGGTGCGCGCGGCAAGGGAGGACCGCATGAACCCCTCCTAAAACGAATGTTCGTTCTTTTAATTTCACGATCAGCGTCGCATCCGCGATCCGGACTTGTCAACAAACGAACGTTCGTTTTAGATGGTCTCCATGCCGCGAGTCAGCGAGGAACACCTGGAACGCCGCCGCCGCCAGATCCTGGACGCCGCCCGCACCTGCTTCATCCGCAAGGGCATCCACGAGACGTCGATGCAGGACATCTTCGCCGAGGCCGGGCTCTCGGCCGGCGCCGTCTACCGCTACTACCGGAGCAAGAACGAGATCATCGAGGCCAACATCTCGACGGTCGTCGGCGACCTGCACGCGTTCTTCCGCCGGCTCGCCAACGGCGACCCGCTGCTGCCGGTGGACGAGATGGTCGAGCGGCTCTCGTCCAGGGTCGTCAGCCTCTCCGGCGAGAACGGCCCGATCCGGCTCGCCCTCGACGCGTGGGCGCTCGCCATGCACGACCCGGAGATCGCCGAGCACATCGCCGGGACCATCACCGGCATCCGCGGGACCTGGATCCACTACCTGCGCCGCCTGGTGGACGCCGGGCTTCTCCCGCCCAACACCGACGTCGTGGCCGCGGGGAAGGTCATGTTCGCGATCCTGCCCGGATTCGTCCTGCAGCGGCTCATCCTCAAGGACGTCTCACCCGAGGAACTGCGCCGCGGAGTGCGGGCGATCATCAGCGACAGCATGTTGACTCTGACGGTCTGACCCGGCCACGGCCGCCCGCGCCCCCACCCGAGACCCCTCCACGCCCCGAGAACCGGAGAATTCGACCACGGCCGTCCGAATCATCTGTATTTGGTCGCCCGATACCCCCATCCCCGAGGTATCGGCCGCGGGCGATCCGGACGCGCTCCCCGGTGAGCCACAACGCCGCCGCCTGCACCGTGCCCCGCCCGGCCCCCGCGAACGGGCCCGGCCGGCGCGGCTCACACGGCCGAGCGGGCGACCCTGACCTGCGTCTTCCGTTCTCACCACGGGAATCCGCGGTTACCATCACGGCACGCGCCCGTGCACGGTGACGGGCCCGGCTTCCAACCGACTCCCACTCCGGTGTCCTGAGGCGGACGCCCCGACGACTGCAGCACCGCGAGCAGCCGTTTTAACATTCCATTACTTTTGTCCGAGGAGCGCATGGTGGAGACGGCAGAACACGACCGCGGGGCGGCCCGCGTCGCGTTCCCGCTCGCCCGTGTCGCGTTCCCGCTCGCGCTCGGCGCCGTCCTCCTCGTCGCGGCGTCCCTCTACACCGGCACCCTGCTGCCCGCTGACCTGCGGATGGTCTGGTGGCATCCGGAGATCCTCGTCGCGCTGGCCTGGACGCCCGTCGGCGCGGTCCTGGTGCGGCACCGGCGCGGGCTGACGGTCGCCTGGCTCATGCTCGGCTCCGGGTTCAGCGCCTCCTTGTACGTCCTGTCGCTCAACCTGGGCCCGTGGCTCGATCTCCACGACCGGGCCGGCGCCGGATTCGTCAAGTGGCTCGCCACCTGGCTCTGGGTCATTGACACCTACGCCCTTACGCTCGTCCTGCCACTGATCTTCCCGGACGGGCGGCTGGTGTCGCGCTGGTTCCGGCCCGTGCTCGTCCTCGCCTGCGTCGTCCCGGTGATCGTGTGCGTCCACCTGACCATCGACCCGGACGTGCGGCAATGGCACAACGGCGTCTCGGTCTACCCGTTCGACGCGATCCCGGTGGCGATCACCGTGCTCATCGTGGCCACCCTCGCCGCGGCCCTGTTCTCGCTGGCGGTGCGGTTCGTCCAGGCGGCGCCGGACGTGCGGCGGCAGATCGTCTGGGTCGTGTACCCGGGCGTCGTCGCCGAGGGGATCATCTACGCGGGCGAGAACGGCCCGATCGGCGACCCGCTGCGCAACATCTCGATCGTCGCCGTCCCGATCTGCATCGCTATCGCCATCACGCGGTACCGGCTCTACGATATCGATCTCGTGGTCAGCCGGACGCTCGTGTACGCGGGGCTCGTCGTCGTGATCACCGGTGTCTACTTCGCGCTCGTCGGCGCGGCGAGTCTGCTCGCGCACGGCGAGGGCACCATCGCCGGGCTGACCGGCGCGATCGTCGCGGGCGCGGTGTTCGAGCCCGTCCG
This sequence comes from Spirillospora sp., assembly GCA_050698635.1. Classification (GTDB taxonomy): domain Bacteria; phylum Actinomycetota; class Actinomycetes; order Streptosporangiales; family Streptosporangiaceae; genus Spirillospora. Next base: position 3,428 of record JBOHBY010000123.1, on the reverse strand, counting down.
GCGGCGTTTGCAGCGCATGGTCGACGGCTTCATCCACGGTGAACGCGACCCGTACCGCATCGCCGACCGGCTCAACCGGCGGTTGCAGACCGCCGCCGACGCGGCCGCCGCGCTCGCCGCCGCCGCCGACGTCGCGCGCTCGGCCCTGCACGCCACCGGCGTCGCGATCGAGGTCCTGGACCGCGACGGCCGGACGATCTCCGCCGAGGACGGCGTCCTCGGCGACCGGCCGCAGCTCATCCCGCTCGTCTGGCACGGCGAGCCGGTGGGCCGGCTGCTGTTCGGCGTCACCCGCACCCCCGACGCCCGCCTGTCCGGCATCCTCGCCCGCAACCTGGCGGAGCTGGCGAACGCGGTGCGGCTGTCCGCGGACGTCCAGCGGTCCCGCGAGCACATCCTGCGCACGCGCGAGGAGGAGCGGCGGCGGCTGCGCCGCGACCTGCACGACGGGCTCGGCCCGACGCTGGCGAGCCTGGCGATGACGGTCGACGCCGCGCGCATCACGCTGAAGACCGACCCGGAGGCGGTCGACGCGCTGCTGGAGAACCTGCGCGCGACGATGGGCCGCACCATCGGCGACATCCGCGACCTGGTGTACGGTCTGCGCCCACCCGCCCTGGACGATCTGGGCCTGGAGGGCGCGATCCAGGCGCTCGGCGGCGTCGTCGCGACCGGCGACGGCCCGAAGGTGGACGTCCACGTGGACGGCGACCTGAAGGGCCTGCCCGCAGCCGCCGAGGTCGCCGCGTACAGGATCGTGCAAGAGGCCCTCACCAATGTGCACCGGCACGCGAAGGCGGGGTCAGCGGTCGTAAGGCTGCACCTGAACGGCGACCTGCACGTCACCGTCGACGACGACGGAGTGGGGTTGCCCACGCAGGTGCGTTCCGGAATCGGAATGTCGTCCATGCGGGAACGTGCGGCGGAACTCGGTGGATCGTGCACTGTCGGGCCGGGGCCTCAAGGCGGAACGCTCGTTCGTGCCAGGCTTCCCGTGAACGGTGTTCATCCGTAGCCGTGGCCTGCCGTGGCTTGAGCCGTCACCATCATCGAACCGCTACCGCGTACTGCCGCCGCTTGTCATCCGCTACCGCCCACCGGCCCTGACACCCGGTGGGAGGGCCGGTGACCGCCCCCCGCCAAGAAGGTCGCCACCGGCCCTCGGGCTCCGTACGGCACCGGGGCTCCCATCCCAGTCCATACGGGCCATTCACCAGAGGGTGTGCAAGAAAGAAGTTATGCGGCGGAAGGTCCCGTTGGTGAGGGACAGTTGTCCCGTTCGAGCCGGGACGACTCCGGATCGCGTTCACCCCTGGTGGGCAGGGGATTCCGTCAGATCCAGCCGGGCCACGTCTCGCCCTCGGCGACCAGGACCGCCGGACCCGTCAGGCTGGCTGCCTGCCGGTCGAGCGCGACGTTGACCCGTCCGCCGGGAACGTCCACCGTCCAGACAGACGCTTCGGACGCCCCGATTGTTCCCCGCGCCCCCGTTTCCCCCGCGGCCTGCGCCGACGCGGCGGCCGCGGCGACGGCGACCGTTCCGGTGCCGCAGGAGCGGGTCTCGCCGGAGCCGCGCTCGTACACCCGCATCTCGACGTGCCGGTCCCCGACGACGCGGAAGAACTCGACGTTCACCCCGTCGGGGAACACGGCCGGGTCGAAGTCGGGAGCGCGCGACAAGTCCAGCGCCGTGACCGGGCCGTCGACGCGGCACGCCAGGTGCGGGTTACCCACGGAGACGCGCTCGCCCTGGAACACCGTCCCGCCCAGGGACGCCTCGCCAGGGCCCAGAAGAGCGGCCCGGCCCATCTCGACGCTCACGTCCCCGGACGCGCCGAGCGACACGCGCCGCAGCCCCGCCCGCGTCGCCACGTCCCATTCGCCGGGCGCGGCGAGACCGGCCTCGACCAGATAGCGGGCGAAGACGCGCAGCCCGTTGCCGCACATCTCGGCGATGCTCCCGTCGGCATTGCGATAGTCCATGAACCACTCGGCGTCCCCGGACGACTCCGCCTCGGCCTCAGGAACCGTCCCCGGGCCGACGACCTTCGTGCGGACGACCCGCAGGACGCCGTCGGCGCCGATCCCCGCTCGCCGGTCGCACAGCCGTGCCACGGCGTCCGGGGTGAGATCCAGGACGCCGTCCGGGTCGGGAAGGATGACGAAGTCGTTCTCGGTGCCATGCCCCTTGACGAACCGCATCCTTCGATCATAGGTGCCGCGCCGGGACGTCAGCCGATCAGGGCGAGCACGCGATCGGCCAGGTCGGACGCGTCGTAGGGCAGCCACTGGACGCGCGGGTCGCGGCGGAACCACGACTCCTGCCGGCGGGCGAACCGCCGCGTCGTCCGGATGGTCTCCTCCTTCGCCTCCTCCTGCGTCCACTCCCCCGCGAGGAACCTGAGAACCTGCGCGTAGCCGAGCGCACGGCCGGCGGTGAGGCCGTCGCGCAGGCCCCGCTTCTCCAGGTCCCGGACCTCGTCGACCAGCCCCGCGTCCCACATCCGCCGGACCCGTACGGCGATGCGCTCGTCCAGCGCGTCCCTGGGGACGCTCAGCCCGATCTGCACGACGGAGCCGTAGCGGTACCGGTGCTCGGGCAGGGTCGCGCTGAACGGCCGCCCCGAGATCTCGATGACCTCCAGCGCCCGGACGATCCGCCGCCCGTTGCTCGGAAGGATCGCCTCCGCCGCGGCCGGGTCGAGCCCGCGCAGCCGCTCGTGCAGCGCACCCGGCCCGGTCTCGGCCAGCTCCTCCTCCAGGCGTGCTCGGACGGCCGGGTCCGTCCCAGGGAACTCCAACTGGTCCAGCGCGGCCCGCACGTACAGGCCCGACCCGCCGACCAGGACCGGCATCCGGCCCCGGCCCTGGATTCCCGCGATCACGTCGGCGCTGAGCCGCTGGTACTCGGCGACGCTCGCCGTCATGGTCACGTCCCAGACGTCCAGCAGGTGGTGCGGGACGCCGCGCATCTCGTCCGGGGAGAGTTTGGCCGTGCCGATGTCCATGCCGCGGTAGAGCTGCATCGAGTCGGCGTTGACCGCCTCCCCGCCGAGCCGCAGCGCAAGCTCCACGGCGAGATCGGACTTGCCGGCGGCCGTCGCGCCCACGACGGCGATCACATCTGGTGAGGTCACAGGCTTAATTGTGGCAACAGAACGGGTATAGCCGGGTTGTACGGGTGTCGCGCGGATTCGCGCGCCGCCGCCGACGAGACGAGGGATCCGGGGGGATTTTCCAATGTCCATCGTCGACAAGGTCAAGGAAATGCTCGGAATGCACCCCGACCAGGCCCGCCAGGGTACGGAGAAGGCCGGGGACACGTTCGACGAGCGCACGGGCGGCAAGCACTCCGACAAGGTCGACAAGGCCCAGGAGAAGGCCGGCGAGTACATCGACCGGAGCGGCGAGGGCGGCCAGGGCGACGG
>JBOHBY010000122.1:0-4326 GCA_050698635.1 Spirillospora sp. | reverse complement strand
CGTCCCGCGCAGCGCCGAGGCGAGGCGGCCGTTCAGGGCGTCCACCTCGTCCTGGATCATCGCGCGCTCGCCGGCGGGCAGCGCCCTGGCCTCGCGCTGCCAGAGGACGCCGAGCCGCGGATGGTCGAGGGCGACGCGCACCAGGCCGGGGAGCATCGCGTCCAGGGCCCCGTCGGTCACCGCGCCCCGGAACGGCCGGAGTTCGGCCAGCACGACCTCGGCGAGAAGCCGGGCCTTCCCCGAGAAGTGCCGGTACAGCGCGGACGGGCGGACGTTGACGGCGTCGGCGACGGCGCTGACCGCCACCTGGTCGTAGCCGTCGCGGTGGAACAGCCCGGCGGCCGCCGCGACGATCAGCTCCCGCCTGTTCCGCGGCCGGACGCCGCGCGGCGGCGCTCCCGCGGTGCTCATCTCCGGGTCCACGGTGGACAACCTAGCAAGCGCCGCCCCGGCTCCCGCACCTCCCTCGCCACCCCTAGGCTCCGTTCACTTGACTCTACGAACACGCGCTATATAGTCACCACAGAGTTCAGTTATCACCTAGCAGTCACTCACTTATGCTGTCGATCTTCGAGAGGTGACCGTCCATGCGACCGCTGTTCTCAAGGGCGCCGGCACTGGCCCTGACCCCCGCCCTGCTTCTCGCGGGCGCGCTGCTGCCAGGGGCCGGCGCGACGGGAGCGTCCAAGGCGACGTTCACCCACGCGCCGTCCGCGCGGGGTCCGGAGGATTGCAAGGCGCTGTTGTCGGCCCCGGTCGAGCAGCTCCGCGGAGCCCCCACGCGGGTCGAGACGGCGGCGGTCGTCCCGGCGGCGGGCGGCATGCCCGAATACTGCCGGGTCACCGGATACGTCGCGCCCCATCAGATCCGGTTCGAGCTGCGGCTGCCGACCCGCACCTGGAACGGCGGCTACTACCAGACGGGCTGCGGCGGGCTGTGCGGGAACGTCCCCATCGACTCCTGCGGAACCGCGCTGGCACGCGACTTCGCGGTCGCGGCCGAGAACACCGGCCACACCGCCGCCAGCGGGGACGCCCTGTGGGCCTACGGCGACCGGGCCGCCAAGGCCGCGTTCGGCTACCTCTCACCGCACGTGGTGTCGATCGCCGGGAAGGCCCTGACCGGGATCTACTACAGGCACCGCGCGCGGCACGCCGTCTTCGAAGGATGCTCCAACGGCGGACGCCAGGCCATCGAGGTGGCCTCCCGCTACCCGCGGGACTTCGACGGGGTCATCGCCCGCGACCCGGTGCTGCACGCCCCCCAGGTCGGCATGTTCTACATCTGGATCACCAAGGTCAACCGCCGCGCGGGCGGCGGCGTCATCCTGCCGGCGCGGAAGCTGCCGCTGATCCACAAGGCGGCGGTCGCCGCCTGCGGCGGCACCGACGGGGTGATCACCGATCCGTTCCGCTGCGACTGGGACCCCGGCGAGATCCGGTGCAAGACGGAGAAGGAGTCGGAGTCCTGCCTCACCGCCGCGCAGGTGGACGTGGTGCGCAAGTTCTACCGCGGCCCGTCCGACAGCCGGGGCCGGGCCCTGTACCCGGTCGACAGCCGGCTGCGCGGCCTCCCGGTCGGGGCCCTCCAGCGCGGCTCGGAACTCGAATGGGACAACCCCGCCTTCGACCTGATCGGCGCCACCCCCGGGAAGAAGACCGTCGCCGAGAGCAACGCGAGCGGCTTCTACCGCTACCTCCTGTTCCCCAGGGACAGGGGCCCCAGGGCCGACTACCTCGACTTCGACTTCGACCGCGACCCCGGACGCCTCGACAACCGCTACGTCGGCACCGGAAGCCGGAGCCTGCGCGCCTTCCACCGGGCGGGCGGGCGCCTGCTGCTCATCCAGGACCTCGCCGACCAGGCCGTCCCGCCCACCAGCACCACCACCTACTACGACGAGAGCGCGGCCCGCAACGGCGGGGCCCGCGCCACGAACCGCTGGATGCGGCTGTTCGCCGTCCCGGGCACGCCCCACTGCGACCTGGCAGGCAGCGCGCCCGGCGTCATCGACGCCCTGACGGCGATGACCCGGTGGGTCACCCGCGGCGAGGCGCCCGCGACGCTCACCGCCCGGCGGCTCGACGGCGCGGGGCACGTGATCGATCAGCGGACGCTCACCCCGTACGCGTCGCCGCACCGCGGATAGTGCCCGTTCCGTCCCCACGAAAGGGAATCCCATGACCAAGACCGTCGATGCGCCGGCGACGGCGGCCGTCCGGCCGGCGACCCGCCCGCTGCGCACCCTCTACTTCACCCGCGCGGGCATCGCCGCGGCCTGGGCCGTCGCGCTGGCCATCGGCGGGGGCACCGAGGCCGTGGCGGTGGCCCTGCTGATCTCCTATCCCCTGCTGGACGTGGCCGCCTCCCTGGTGGACGCGCGAATCCACCGAGGAGCGGCGGTGGCCAGGACCCAGTACGGCAACGCCGCCGCCAGCGCCGCGACGGCCGCGGCCATCGCCGTCGCGGCCGCCTCCGCCACGTCCCACATGATCGCCGTGTTCGGCGTGTGGGCGTTCCTCTCGGGCGGGGTCCAGCTCTATGTGGCGCTGCGCAGGCGCCGCGAGATCAGCGGCCAGTGGCCCATGCTCATCAGCGGCGGGCTGTCCGCCGTCGCCGGTGCCATGTTCCTCGCCGCCTCGACGTCGGCGGACGCCGATCCGAAGATCCTCGCGAAGTACGCCCTGGCCGGAGCCGCCTTCTATGTCGTCTCGGCCGTGCGCCTCGGCAGGTCCGCGGCCTGAGAGCGGCCGTCGGTCCGCGTCCGGCCCACCGCTGCGCGGCCTCCTCGGTGGCCGGCCGGACGAGTCGGCCGCCGACGAGGTCGTAGCGGTTCATGGTCGCCAGCGGCGGCGAGTAGACATGGGTCAACCGCCATGCGGCATACCCTGTCCGACTCCGTGACGGGTGTGCTTGGCTGAAGGGCCCCAGGGCCCGTAGGGGAGAGAAAAGCAATAAACACAGCTCGGGCGCCGCTGAACAACCCCCCGACTGTTCAACGACGCCCGAGCCACAGGTCGCCGGATCCCACCCCCCCGGTACGGGATCCAGCGACGCACGATCCGGCGTTCGACTGGCGTACGCCGGATCTCCGGATTTGCTCTTGTGGGAGGTGCTGGCCCTCTGTGGCGGTGCGGCCTTCGGTGCCACTGAGAACTCTAGGGGTGTGATGCCACGGTTGCGGACCAGGAAAACCTGGGTCTCGATAAGCGGTACGTAGTCAGAGATGTGCGTTGCGTAGTCATGCGACGAGCGGGCGGTCCAGCGGGACGAACGGTCGTTGGGAACGGTCCACGGCCTGCGGGGCGCGATGGTCGACGAATCACGGACGTTCGGCGGCCATGGGCGTGTCCTCGGGCAGGTGCAGTTTCATGAGGGCGCGGTCGGCGCGGCGCGGGACGCGGCGGCGGGTGAGCCGCGACACGGCGATCATGACGGCGAAGGTCGCGGGGGCGACGGCGGCGGCGGGCTGGGTGAGCAGGTCGTGGGCCCAGCCCGTCCAGGGGTCGGCGAACAGGCGGACGGTGACGGCGGTGACGGCGAGAACCCCGCCGGTGACGAGCCCGGCTGCGGCGCCGGCGGCGGTCAGGCCGCGCCACCAGATGCCGAGGACGAGGAGCGGGCACAGCGAGCACGCGGACACGCACAGGGCCATCGTGACGAGCCCGGCGGCGTCGTGCGGGCCGATCCTCGGCAGGACGGCCAGCGGCACGGCCAGCGTGAGCACGACGCCCACGCGGAACGACCTGACGCCGCTGCGGCGCCGGACGCACTGGGAGATCGTCCCGGCGAGGGCGACGACGATCCCGCAGGACGTGGAGATGAACGCGGCGAACGCCCCGGCGGTGACGAGCCCGGTGAGCAGCGCGCCGCCGGGGCCGGGCATCATCCGCTGCGGCAGGGTCAGGAGGGTCGCGTCGGTGTCGCCGGTCATCAGCAGTTCGGGGGCGTAGAGGCGGCCCAGCATCCCGTACAGGGTGGGGAACACGTAGAACAGGGCGAGGAGGACGGGCACGAACGCGGCGGTCCGGCGCGCCGCCGCCCCGCTGGTGCTGGTGTAGAAGCGCATCAAAATGTGCGGTAAGCCCATCGTGCCGAGCAGAACGGCGAGCAGCGCCGAGTAGGTGCGGAAGAAGCCGTGTTCCTCGCTGTGCCCGAACGGTGTCGCCCAGGTGACGCCGTCCTGGACGGGCAGCCGTTCGGCGTGCGGGACGGCCGCCCCGGCCGGGAAGCGGATGTCGGTTCCGGCGCCGATGGTGTGCCGTCCGGGCGCGAGGGGCACGGGCTCGTCGTCGCGGTTGGCGCCGTCCACGCGTCCGCGCGCG
>JBOHBY010000121.1:0-3526 GCA_050698635.1 Spirillospora sp. | reverse complement strand
TCCAACTGCTCCGGCTGCTCCGGCGGCTACAGCTCCGGCGGCTCCCGGCCCCGGCTCCCGGCCCCGGCTCCCGGCCGGGATCGAGGCCGGGTGACATATCCGACATAAACCGATGTGACGGAAACCGTCTAGGCGGATTAGTCTAAACGGACTAATCGCCTCGACCCCAAGGGCCGTCACATGTCCCGACCCCTCACACCGCTCGCGCTCACCGTGCTGCGCATGCTGTGCGACGGGCCCATGCACCCGTACGAGATGCAGCAGCGGATCCGCGACCACGCCTACGACCACGCCGTCAAGATCACGCACGGCGCGCTGTACCACTCGGTGGAACGGCTCGCGGGGGCCGGGCTGATCGAGCCGCTGGAGACCAGCCGCGAGGGCCGCCGGCCCGAGCGCACCGTGTACGCGGTGACCAGCGCCGGACGCGACGCCGCGCACATCAGGCTCGGCGAGCTGCTCGCGCGTCCGGTCGCGGAGTTCCCGCTGTTCGGGACCGCGCTGGCGTTCGTCAACCTGCTGCCGGAGGCCGAGGTCGCCCGGCATCTGCGGCGCCGCGCCGTGTCGCTGGAGGCGCAGCTCGCCGCGCACCAGACGGCCAACGACGCGCTGCGCAAGCGGGGCCTGGAGCGCTACAAGCTGATCGACCTGGAGTGGACGATCACCCGCACGCGCGCCGAGCTCGACTACGTCCTCGGCCTGGCCGACGACCTCGAGACCGGCCGCCTCACCTTCGAGGACGCCGACGGGCTGATCACCTCTCACCCGCCCGGCGAGCACGACCTCAACCCCGACTACGACACACGCCACATGAACAGGGGGACCACATGAGCAGATGGCGCGGAAATCCGTGGGCGATCCTGCTGACGCTCTCGCTCGGATTCTTCATGACGCTGCTCGACCTGACGATCGTGAACATCGCGATCCCGAGCATCACCGAGAAATTGGACGCCTCACTGGACCAGGTCCTCTGGGTCGTCAACGCCTATGTGCTGGTCTTGGCCGTACTGCTGATCACCGCCGGCCGCCTCGGCGACCTGTGGGGCAAGAAGAACCTGTTCATCGCCGGTGTGGCGCTGTTCACGGTGTCCAGCCTGGCGTGCGGGATCGCGCAGGACCCAACGCAGCTCATCGCCGCCCGCGCCGTCCAGGGCCTCGGCGCCGCGCTGCTGATGCCGCAGACCATGTCGATCATCATCGGGGTGTTCCCGGCGGAGCGGCGCGGCACCGCCCTCGGCATCTGGGGCGCGGTGGCCGGGGTGTCGACGATCACCGGGCCGACGCTCGGCGGGCTGCTGGTCACCAACCTCGACTGGCGGTGGATCTTCTTCGTGAACCTGCCGATCGGCGTGCTCGTGCTGGCGATGGCGATCCCGATCCTGCCGGGCCACACGCCCGGCGTCCGGCACAAGTTCGACCTGACCGGCGTGCTGCTGGCCTCCGCCGCCCTGTTCTGCGTGACGTTCGCGCTCACCGAGGGCCAGAAGTACGACTGGAACGCCGTCATCTGGGGCCTGATCGGCGTCGGCGCCGTGCTGTTCCTGGTGTTCGTCGCGCACCAGCGCACCCGGCAGGGCAGGGAGCCGCTCGTCCCGTTCTCGCTGTTCAAGGACCGTAACTTCACGATCCTGAGCCTCCTCGGCGCGGCCGTGTCGATCGGCATGATCGGCATGATCCTGCCGCTGACGATCTACATGCAGTCGGTGCTCGGGTTCAGCGCGCTCAAGGCGGGGCTGGTGCTGGCGCCGTCCTCGCTCATGTCGATGTTCCTCGCGCCCGTCGCCGGACGCCTGTCGGACCGCATCGGCGGCAAGTACATCCTGATGGCGGGGCTCGCCCTCTACGCCGTCGGGATGGGCTGGGTCGCGTTGATCGCCGAGGTCGGGACCGACTGGAAGGCGTTCATCCCGCCGCTCGTCGTCGCCGGCATCGGTATCGGCGGCGTGTTCGCGCCGATGGCGACCGAGGCGACGCGGAACGTTCCACCTCGGCTCGCGGGCGCCGCGTCCGGGGTCAACAACACGATCCGGCAGGTCGGCTCCGTGCTCGGCACCGCGGCCGTCGGCGCGCTCCTGCAGAACCAGCTCGCGTCGTCGCTGCGGGACGAGGCGGCGACCCGCTCGTCCGCCCTGCCCCCCGACACGCGCGCCGGCTTCGTGCAGGGCTTCTCGGACGCCGCCAAGGGCGGCCTGGAGGTCGGCGCCGGTCAGACGGGGGCGAAGGAGCAGCTTCCGGCCGGCATCCCGCCGGCCGTGGCGCACCGCGTCCACGAGCTGGCCGCACAGGTGTTCTCGCACGGGTTCGTCAACGCGATGAAGCCGGCGATGATCCTCCCGATCGGCATTATGTTCGTCAGCGCGGCGGCCTGCCTGGCGCTACGGGGCCACCGGGCGGGTACGCCCAAGGGCGTCGACGCCGAGCCGGTGCACGCCGCCACCTGATCACGCGAGCAGCCCGGCCAGGGCGGGTCGTCACCGGTCGCCGGTGCGGCCCGCCTTGCCGAGGAGCCACTGGCCCGAGGGCCCGGCGGGACGGACGCGCAGCACCGCCAGAACGGCCCCGACCAGCCCCCCGATGATGTACACATATCCGGCGTAGTTGGTCTTGCCGCTGAGCTCCGCCGGCATGACCAGGTCGCCGCCGGGGCCCTTGTTCGACATGAGGAACACGACGATCAGCCAGGTCAGCGCCATGATCACGGGGCCCGTCCGGCCGCCCATCCCCCATCCGGCCAGCCGCACCAAGGCGAACAGCAGCAGGACCAGGACGATCGACGCGACCGGCACCCGCTCGACGGTCCAGTCCTGGACGAACGAGCCGACCAGCCCGTACACGGCGCCGAGCAGCCCGAGGACCGCGTAGGCGGCGCCGGACACCAGCGCGTCCAGCGGAGCCTCGGCGCCCGGCGTGCCCGGCCCGCCCGGGACGCTCCACCCGCCGTCCGGCCGCCCGCCGTCCGGCCGCCCGCCGCCGTGCTCGGGACGGCCCTGCTTGGCGAGGCTCACCCTGCGGGTCTCGTCGTCTTCGTCCACGGACGTCAGGGTACCGAGACGTTCAGGCGCCCGGCCCCTGGTCGGGATCGACCGGCCCGGCGAACAGGTCGCGTTCGCGGCGTCCCGCGCCGACCGGGCCGAGCTCGCCGTCCTGGAGGATGAAGTACTCGGTGCCGAACGCCTGCTGGCCGAGGTTGTTCGACAGCGCGAAGAACGGCCCGACCTGCTCGGGCGCCACGACGATCTGCGTCCGGTGGGCGCGGAGGGCGGCGAGTTTGGCGGGCAGGTGCGCGCGGGCGTCCACGACCGTGGTGACCTGCCCGTCGGGGACGCCGGAGCCGAGTTCGTCCAGCCCGGCGACGCGCGCGAACGGCAGCTTCGCCTCCCGCATCACCGCGATCGCGCGGGCGAGCACGGTCCGCGGCGTGGCGTAGGCGTAGAACTTCGCGGCCCGCCACGGCGCGGCGCCGTCCTCGTGGGCGGGGTCGGCGGCCAGCTCGAACGCCCGCCGGGTGACGCGGTGCGCCTGGATG
>JBOHBY010000120.1:0-5122 GCA_050698635.1 Spirillospora sp. | reverse complement strand
GCCGGGGCGCGGGGCCGGGGGGCGTCGGTTCCGGCCATGATCCGCCCATGAATTGTCGGAAGGAATGTGCTAGAACCCGTCTGGGGTTCGCCGACGCGGAAGGATTCCTCATGGGCGCAGCGGAGGCTCTCGACCGGATGGTCGACACGGCACGCTATCCGCTGACGGAACCCGGTGGCACCGGGTGGAACGGGGTCGTTTCCCGGACGCGGGACGAGCTGGCGAAATCAGGGTGCTGTGTGCTGCCCGACTTCATTCGAGCGCCAATGCGGGACGTGCTGCGCACGGAATGCGCGGAGATCGCGCCGCACGCGCATTACGACGTCGAAACCGTGAACGCGTACAACATCGACGTCCGTACCCCATTGCCGGAGGATCATCCCGGACGTATCACGGTGGAGCGTGGCAACGCGTTCGTCGCGCGCGACCACATCCCGGCCGCCTCCATCGTTCACCTGCTGTATTCGAGCGGGCACTTCCAGCGATTCGTGGCGGACTGCTTCGGGCTGCCGCGGGTCCACGAACTCGCCGACCCGCTGTCGGGGCTGTGCCTCAACGTCGTCAATCCGGGAATGGAGCATCCCTGGCATTTCGATACCAACGAGTTCACGGTCAGCCTGCTGACGCAGGAGTCCGAGGACGGCGGTGTCTTCGAGTACTGCCCGAACATCAGGTCGGCGGGGTCGGAGAACTTCGGCGACGTCCGCCGGGTGCTGGCGGGGCGGGGCGGCGACCTCGTCCAGCGGCTCACCCTCCGGCCCGGTGACCTGCAACTCTTCAAGGGACGGTACGCGCTGCACCGGGTCGCGGCCGTGACCGGGACGACGCCGCGGCACACGGCGATCTTCGCCTACAGCGAGCGTCCGGGGGTCGTCGGCAGCGTCGCGCGCACACGGCAGCTCTTCGGGCGCGTCCTGCCCGAGCACCTGGCGGCGGAGGGGCGCGCCGTCCGCGTCGACCGCCTCCTCGACTGACCCCGCCTCGACCGACCCCGCCGCGACCGCCCTCCCGACCGACCGGCTCCTGCACTGGAGGAACTCCTTGCGCGTCGACACGACCGGGAAGATCTCGTTCGGTGACATCTACACGCAACCCGATCCGCGTGCCTACTTCAGCACGCTCCGCGACCTCGACTACAACATCCCGGAACTGGCGAAACCGCACTTCCGCGGGCTCATCGCCGAATACCGGGAGGCGCGCCGCGTCCCGGTCCCGACCGTTCTGGATATCGGCTGCTCCTATGGCATCAATGCGGCCCTGGTGAAATACGGCGCCACCATGGTCGACCTGTACGATCGCTACAGTGGCCTCGACGCCCATCGGCACACGCGCGGATCGCTGCTGACCCGCGACCGGGAGTTGGTCCGTTCCGTTGATCGTGCGAGCAGTGTGCGCTTCCTCGGCCTCGACGCCTCGGCGGAGGCCCTTTCCTATGCGCTCGAAGCCGGTTTCCTTGACGGCGCCGTCCACGCCGATCTGGAGAACGGGGAACCGACCGGTGAACAGGGCGTACAACTCGCGGAGACCGACCTGGTCATCTCCACCGGATGCCTCGGATACGTCACCGAGCGCACCATTTCCCGGGTCCTCGGCGCGCACGCGGAACGGCGTCCGTGGATGGCGCATTTCGTGCTGCGGATGTTCCCGTTCGACGCGGTCGCCGAGACGCTCGCCGCCGCGGGGTACGACACCGTCCGCCGCGACGGGCTGTTCCGGCAGCGGAGGTTCGCGACACAGGAGGAGCAGTCGCTGGTCCTGGACCGGCTCGCGGGCGTCGGCGTCGACCCGTCCGGGCTGGAGACCGATGGATGGTTCTACGCCCAGCTCTACATCTCACGGCCAAGCAGCTGACAACACAGCGGCTGACAACTCACAGGCGCGAGGATCGAATTGAACGCCAGCGATGAACTCTCGTCCCGTACGTTCGGCAACGAGGCGGGGCTGCCGCGCGTGCCGCTGCCCACGCTCGACGCGTCCTGCCGCCGGTTCATGGAGTGGTGCGGGCCGCTGCTGACCGACGACGAGCGGGCGGCCACCGAGGCGGCGCTGGACGACTTCGCCCGCCCGGACGGGCCCGGCCGCAAGCTCCAGGCGGCGCTGGAACGCTACGACGCGTCCGACGGCGTCGACAGCTGGCTCGACACGTTCTGGCCGTACCGCTACCTGGGCCGCCGCGACCGGATCGCGCTGAACGCCAACTTCTTCTTCCTGTTCAAGGAGTCGGACGAAGGGCAGGTGGAGCGCGCGGCCGGGCTCATCGCCGGCGCGCTCGACTACAAGCTGCGCCTGGACGACGAGATCATCCCGCCCGTCGTGCAGCGCGGACGGCCGCTGTCGATGTCGCAGAACAGGTTCCTGTTCTCCACGACGCGCATCCCGGGCGCGCGGCAGGACACCGTCCGCGCCCCGTACACCGACGCATGGCCGGGGCCGTCGCAGGCCAGGCACATCGTGGTGTTCTACCGCGGCAACCTGATCCGGATGGACGTGCTCGGCCCCGGCGGGCGCCCCCACACGCTGGACGAACTGACCGCCGGCCTCGGCACGATCCTTAAGGCGGCCCCCGCGGCCGAGCCGTCCGCCGGGCACCTCACCACCAAGGCGCGCGCCGAGTGGGCGGCGAGCCGCGCGGCCCTCCTGGACACCGACCCGCGCAACGCGCAGGCGCTCGACGACGTGGAGACGGCGCTGTTCTGCCTCTGCCTGGAGGACTTCACGCCCAAGAACACCCTCGACGCCTGCGATCACCTTCTGCACGGCGACAGCGGCAACCGCTGGTTCGACAAGGCGGTGTCGTTCGTCGTCTTCGCGGACGGGACGGCGGGCATCAACGTCGAGCACTGCGGCCTGGACGGCACCACGATCCTCAGCTTCACCGACGCGCTGCTCGGCGAGCCGGCGGCCGTGCACGCGCAGCGGTCGGGCGCCAGCTCGCAGGGCCTGCCGGCGATCGAGCCGATCGAGTTCGTCCTGGACGACGCCCTGCGCCGCGACATCGGGGACGCCGCTGCGGCGTTCGCCGCGTACGGCGCCGCGACCGCCACCACGACCGTCTCGTTCGACGGCTTCGGCGCGGACGACATCAAGGAGCTGAAGATGTCGCCGGACGCGTTCGTCCAGATGGCCTACCAGCTCGCCCACAAGCGCGCGAAGGGCCTCACCGGCGCCACCTACGAGTCGATCGCGACCCGCCAGTACCGGAACGGCCGCACCGAGGCGATGCGGGTCGTGACGCCGGAGGTGCTGAGCTTCGTCGAGGTCATGGACGATCCCGGCGCCGGTTCCGCGATCCGCAGGGACGCGTTCCGCGCCGCCGCCGACGCGCACGTGAAACGCGCGAAGGAGTGCCAGGCCGGGCAGGCCCCCGAGCAGCACCTGTGGGAGCTGCAACTGATCCACGAGCGGCGCGGCGCCGAGCTGGGCGGCGCCGAGCCGCTGCCGCTGTTCGAGACGCCCGGCTGGCGCACGATGCGCGACGACTACCTCAGCACCAGCTCGGCGCCGTCGGCGAACATCCGGTACTTCGGTTTCGGGTCGACGAGCGAGCAGTGCGTCGGCGTCGCCTACGTCCTGCTCCCGGGCCGGTTCAACGTGTACCTCAGCACGCCGCAGCCGGTGGCGGGCGCGATGTTCACCTTCGCCGACCGGCTCCGCGACGCCGTCCACGAACTCCGCGACCTCCTCGCCTGAGCGAAACGGCCGCATCAGGTCGTGGCGAGGGCCTCGGTGGGGCTGAGGCGGGACGCGCGGATCGCCGGGTAGAGCCCGGCCATCGCGCCGATGACCAGCGTCGCCGCGACGCCGCCCGCCACCGCCCACGCCGGGATGACGACGGGCCAGCCCTGGTAGAGCGCGTAGATGCTCGTCACCAGCGACCCGATGGCCGCGCCGCCGATCCCGCCGAGCGCCGACAGCAGCAGCGACTCGGCGAGGAACTGGGTGCGGATCTGGCCGCGGGTCGCGCCGAGCGAGCGGCGCAGCCCGATCTCCGAGCGGCGCTCCAGCACCGAGATGACCATGGTGTTGGCCACCCCGACCCCGCCGACGAGCAGCGCCACCGCGCCGAGCCCGAGCAGCAGGCCGGTGAACGCCTCGCCCGCGGCCTTCTTCGCGGCGAGCGCGTCCGACGGGCGCGACACCTCGACCTCGTTCGGCGCCTCGGGGTTCACGGTCGCGCCGAGCACGTCCCGGACGTCCTCGACGTTCGCGTCCCGCGACCGGGTGTAGATCGTCGTCGGGTGCCCGTCGAAGCCGAGCCCGGCCTGCGCGGCGGGCCAGCCGACGAGGGCGGCGGTGTCCAGTTCGGGGGCGAGCGGCGCCGGGTCGAGGATGCCGACGACGGTGAACCAGCGGCCGCCGATCAGGACCTGCACGTCCGGGGCGGCGTGGCCGATCCCGAGCCGTTCCGCCGCGGCCGACCCGAGGACGGTCGCGGGGAAGCTGCCGGTCGCGCTGTTCAGCCAGGTGCCGCTGCGCAGGCCGGCGCCGATCGCGTCGCGCAGGTCGGTGCGGGCGGCGTAGGCGGCGATCCCCTTGGTCTCGGTCTCGGGCATCTTGCCGTTGCGGTACACCTTCGCGTCGTCGAGCAGGCCGATGGACGACACCTCCCGGATCGGCGCGATCCGTCCGACCATCGCCTCCGACTCCAGCGGGAGCTGCGCCTTCTCGCCGGTCAGGGTGCTGCCGGGCGAGACGGTCAGCAGGTTCGTGCCGAGCGCGGCCAGGGCCCGGTCGAGGTCGGCGCGCGACGACGAGGACACCCCGACGACCGCGACCATCGCCGCGATCCCGATCGCGATGCCGAGCGCCGACAGGAACGCCCGCATCGGGCGCGTCCGCAGCCCGACCGCGCCGACCCGGACGACGTCGCCCGGCCACATCCGGGCCGGTTGCAGGTCAGGGACCGTGCCCCGCGTCACGGCGGTCACAGCGACGCCCCGGTGAGCGCCGTGTCGTCGACGACGAGGCCGTCGCGCATCCTGACCTGGCGGGGCAGCGCGGCCGCGATCTCCCGGTCATGGGTGATGACCACGACGGTGGTCCCGGCGGCGTTCAGCTCGCGGAGCAGCGCCATCACGCCGTCGCCGGACGCCGAGTCGAGCGCGCCCGTCGGCTCGTCCGC
>JBOHBY010000119.1:0-2619 GCA_050698635.1 Spirillospora sp. | reverse complement strand
CCGGTGCGCACCCTGCATCCCCTGGCCATCGCGGAAGAGGTTAGCTGGGTGCGTAGGAATGGCTCTGAGTGAGCAGCGTCCCGACTAGCGGGGCAGGGAGGACTCGAACCCCCAACCGCCGGTTTTGGAGACCGGAGCTCTGCCAATTGAGCCACTGCCCTTCGTTTCTCCTGTTCAGGAGAACCCGACCATGGGATCGGGGTGGTGTCGCGTCCCAGCTTACGACCTTGCCCGGCGTCGGTGTGCGGACAGGCTCGCGCTACTGATGACACGTCACTAGGACGGTGAGTCTACGGCCACGAGCGCCCCGCGTCGAACCAGATGGGCCGTCGATCCTCGCCCGGACGCGGCGCGGCGGCGCCCCGCGACGGCGGTGACGCCGGGGTATGCCGCCCCACCGGCGCTGATATATCGCTCGGGCGCCGCGGCGGCGTCTGTAACGATAGGGGCATGAGCATCGACCGTCCTCGCATCTCCAAGCGCATCGCCGCGATATCCGAATCCGCCACGCTGGCCGTCGACGCCAAGGCCAAGGCGCTCAAGGCGGCGGGCCGCCCGGTCATCGGGTTCGGCGCGGGCGAGCCCGACTTCCCGACCCCCGACTACATCGTCGAGGCGGCGGTGACCGCGTGCAGGGTGCCGCGCTTCCACAAGTACACGCCCGCGGGCGGGCTGCCCGAGCTGCGCGCCGCCGTCGCGGAGAAGACCGAGCGCGACTCCGGGTTCCGGGTCGAGGCCGCGCAGGTCCTGATCACCAACGGCGGCAAGCAGGCGGTGTACGAGGCGTTCGCCGCGCTGCTCGACCCGGGCGACGAGGTGCTCGTCCCGACGCCGTACTGGACGACCTACCCCGAGTCGATCAAGCTGGCGGGCGGGGTCCCCGTGGACGTCGTCGCCGACGAGACCACCGGCTACAAGGTGAGCGTCGAGCAGCTGGAGGCGGCCCGCACCGACCGGACGAAGGTCCTGCTGTTCGTGTCGCCGTCCAACCCGACCGGCGCGGTGTACACGCGCGACGAGGTCGAGGCGATCGGCCGCTGGGCGGACGGGCACGGCCTGTGGGTCGTCACCGACGAGATCTACGAGCACCTCGTGTACGGGGACGCCGAGTTCCACTCGATGCCCGTGGTCGTGCCGGAGCTGGCCGACCGGACGGTCGTGCTGAACGGCGTCGCGAAGACGTACGCCATGACGGGCTGGCGGGTCGGCTGGCTGGTCGGCCCCGCGGACGTGGTGAAGGCCGCGCAGAACCTCCAGTCGCACGCGACGTCCAACGTGGCGAACGTGTCGCAGGCGGCGGCGCTCGCCGCGGTGACCGGCGACCTGTCGGCGGTGGCGGAGATGCGCAAGGCGTTCGACCGGCGCCGCAAGACGATCGTGCGGATGCTGAACGAGATCCCGGGCGTGGTGTGCCCGGAGCCGGAGGGCGCGTTCTACGCCTACCCGTCGGTCAAGGCGCTGCTGGGCAGGGAGATCCGCGGGAAGCGTCCGGAGACGTCGGTGGAGCTGGCGTCGCTGATCCTGGAGGAGGTGGAGGTCGCGCTGGTGCCGGGTGAGGCGTTCGGCACGCCGGGGTACTTCCGCCTTTCGTACGCGCTCGGCGACGACGACCTCGTCGAGGGCGTCTCGCGTGTCGCGAAGCTGCTCTCCGAGGCCGGGTAGGACGCGGCCCGCTGTTCACGGGCCCCGCTGTTCACGAGCCCTGTTTGTTCACGAGCCCTGTTTGTTCACGAGCCGGCCCCGGGCGCACACGTTGCCCGGGGCCGGTCCCGTGTGGAACGGGTTCGCCTCCTTGATCCCGTTCCCGGATGTCCGGCGGGACGTTCCGCCGCGGCCCCTCTCCGCTGCGGAGCGTCCCGCCGGAACGGGGTCTCGTTGCTACGTGCGCGGCCACCGGTTCATGGGCGGACGCCTTCGGCGATGCGCATGAGGTGGCTCGTGACCGACCCGCCGGCGGACACGGTCACGCCGGTGCCGGGGCCGGACAGCCAGGAGATCTGGCGTCCGGAGCCCGGAAGGTCGCCGGTGAGCGCGGGCGTCCCGCGCACGGAGGTGCGGCCGGGGATGCCCGTCGACCGCATGAGCTCCTGCGGCCCGGCGAGCCCGCCCTTCACCAGGACGATCTCCACCCAGCCCGCGTCCCCACGCCACTTGCAGGTCGTCGTCTTGCGCTGGGCGTCGCCCGTGACGGCGCAGGGTGCGCTGGCGGTCAGGCCGTCGGGGAGGTAGGTGACCCAGCTCGGCAAATCGACGCCGCCGAGGCCGGGCTTGTGCCGGCCGCCGCCGTCCGGTCCGCCGGGCGGGTGGCCCTCCGGGAGGTCGGTGGCCCCCGCCCCGGGCCGTCCCTTTTCTGACGGGGGCCGGGAAGGGCCCGGGGCGGGCGGTCGTTCCGGCTGCCGGGACGCCGAGACAGTGCTCGCCGGACGGGTCGTCTCGGAGTTCCCGGCGGGTGTGGCCCGGAACGACTGATAGGTGGGCACCAGGGCGAGCGCGGCGACCGATGCGACGACCGCTCCGGCCGCCGCGTGGATCCGGGTCTTCCTGCGCCGGTGGCGGCGTCTGACGTCCGCGACGAGCGACGGCGACGCGGACTCGCCGGCCACCTGCTCGGCCATGGCC
>JBOHBY010000118.1:0-3424 GCA_050698635.1 Spirillospora sp. | reverse complement strand
GGCGGAGACCGAGCCCATGACCTCGCTGCCCAGCAGGTGCGGTTTGAGGGCGCGTCCCGCACCCGAGGCGCCGGACGCGGCGACCACCACGACGTCGGGTTCGGCGAGCCCGGCGGCGAACGCCGGGAACAGCGCGAGCGACACGGCGGTCGGGTAGCAGCCGGGGACGGCGACGCGCCGCGCCCCGCGGAGCGCCTCGCGGAGACCGGGCATTTCGGGCAGGCCGTAGGGCCAGGTTCCGGCGTGGGACGTCCCGTAGAACCTCTCCCAGGCGGCCGGATCGGTGAGGCGGTGGTCGGCGCCGCAGTCGATGACCAGGGTCTGTTCGCCGAGTTCGGCGGCGATCGGCCCGGACTGGCCGTGCGGCAGCGCCAGGAACACCACGTCGTGGCCGGACAGCGTCTCCGGGGTCGTCTCGGCGAGGACGCGTCCGGCCAGGGATCGCAGATGGGGCTGGTGCGCGCCCAGTTCGGTGCCCGCGCTGGAGCCCGCGGTGAGCGCGCCGATCTCGAACTCTGGATGTCCCGCCAGGATGCGCAGCAGCTCGCCGCCCGCGTACCCGCTGGCGCCGGCGACCGCCGTCCGGATTCCCATGTCCCACTCTGCCCTTCGAGATCGATGAGCAAGAGTATGCATGATGCTGGAAGTCTATTCAATACCGGGGTCTCCGATCGCCGAAGATAGTTAGGGGGCTAATGATTTGCCATCTAACCATCAGGGCCCTAACATCACGTCCATGGAGAACCTGGGTTTCGGTGATCTGAAGACGTTCGGGCCCCTGGAGGAGTGGCCGATCGGCCGGCTCTTCGGCGTGGCGTCGCGGCTGGCGCACCCGGTGTTCGCGCGGATCATCGAGCAGCACGGCATCAGCCCCGCCGGGTTCATGGTGCTCCGCATGCTCATCGTCGAGGACGGGCTGCGCCCCGGCGAGGTCGCCAAGCGGCTCCTCGTCACCCCCGCGACCGTCACCTCGGTGGTCGACACGCTGGAGCGCAACGGGCACGTCCGGCGGGAGCGCTCGTACCGCGACCGGCGCGGCGTGATGCTGCGCATCACCGACTCCGGCCGGCACCTGCTCGCCGAGAAGTCCAAGCCCATCGGACGCGACCTCGCGCAGGTGTACGACGTCGTGGACGAGGGCGACGAGGCCGCCGTCCGGCGGTTCCTCGTCAACCTCATAAAACGGTTCGAGGATTTCCCGGCCGAAGAGGACGATTCACACAGCGACGAAGCGAAGGGAGGCGGCGCGTGAGCGAACCCCCAGAAGCCGCCGTCAGAACGGTCGACCTCAAGAAGACGTATCCGGCGTCCGGGCCGCGTCCCGCGGTGCCCGCCGTGCAGGGCATCGACCTGGACGTCCCCCGCGGCGAGTTCTTCGGGCTGCTCGGCCCGAACGGCGCGGGCAAGTCGACCACCATCGGCATGCTCACCACCCTCGTGGTGCCGACCGGCGGCAGCGCCCAGGTGTGCGGCCTGGACGTGGTGCGTGACGCCGTCGAGATCAAGCGCCGCATCGGCGTCGTGTCGCAGAACAACACCCTCGACAGCGACCTGACCGTCGCCGAGAACCTGGAGTTCCGGGGCCGCTACTTCGGGCTCGGCGGCCGCGACGCCCGCCGCCGCGCGGGCGAGCTGCTGGAGCTGTTCGGGCTGACCGAGCAGCGCGGCGGCAACCCGTTCGAGATCTCCGGCGGGCAGGCCAAGCGGGTGATGATCTGCCGCGCCCTCATGCACGGGCCCGAGGTGCTGTTCCTGGACGAGCCGACCGCCGGCCTCGACGCGCAGACCCGCACCAACCTGTAGGAGATGCTGCGCGGCCTCCAGGCCGCCGGGCAGACGATCCTGCTCACCACCCACTACATGGAGGAGGCGGAGGCCCTCTGCGACCGGGTCGCCGTCGTCGACCACGGCAAGGTCCTCGCCAGCGGCACGGTGGACGAGCTGAAGTCCAACGCGGGCGCCGACACCGTCATCACCGTCACCTACGACGCCCCCGCCCCCGCCGGCATCCACGCCCTCGCCGACCGCGAAGCCATCAGCAAGGTCGAGGTCAACGACGGCCAGGTCCGCGTCTTCGCCGCCGAACCCGACGGCCTCCTCGGCGAGCTCGTCACGATCGGCGCCCGCGCGGGCGTCGGCGTCACCGACGCGACCCAGCTCCGTCCGAGCCTGGAGACCGTCTTCCTCACCCTCACCGGAAGGGATTATCGAGAATGACCGCGTCCGCCGCTCCGGCGGCCTCCGCAGGCCCCCTCGCCCCCGCCGTCATCTCTCCTCCGCCGCCCGCGCGGGCGACGCTGTCCCGGACGTTCGCCGCGATGATGGCGCGCGAGGGCCGGGTCATGCGCAAGAACTTCGTGTCGACGTTCACGCGGGTGCTCGTGCAGCCGGTGCTCTTCGTGTTCGTGTTCGCCTACGTCCTGCCCAAGCTCGGCGGCGGCGCCACGGCGGGCGGGCCCGGCGGGGCGACGTTCTCCACGATCCTGGTGCCCGGGCTGGTCGGCTCGTCCATCATCATGCAGGCGATGATGGCGGTGATCTTCCCGCTGATGATGGAGCTGAACTGGCAGAAGTCCATCACCGACCGGGCCCTGGCGCCGGTGCCGATCCCGCTGCTGGCCGCCCAGAAGATCATCGCCGCGGCGACGCAGGGCCTGATCGGCGGGCTGCTGGTGTTCCCCGCCGTGCTGCTCATCCACACCGACGGCCAGGCGCCCGAGGTGAACGTGGACAACTGGCCCGTCCTGATCCTGGTGATGGTCGCCGGCGCGCTCCTGTCGGCCGCGGGCGGGCTGCTGCTCGGCACGCTGATGAACCCGCAGAAGGTCCAGGTCCTGTTCGCGATCGTGCTGCTGCCGATGACCATGCTCGGCTGCGTCTACTACCCGTGGTCGGCACTGGAGGACATCCGCTGGCTCCAGATCATCAGCCTCTTCAACCCGCTGGTGTACGTCAGCGAGGGCCTGCGCAGCACACTGACACCGGACATCCCCCACATGCCGGTATGGGCGTTCCTCCTGGCCATCCTCGGCGGAACGATCCTCCTGACCTGGGCCTCGATGCGCACCTTCACCAAGCGGGTGTTGAGCTAGCTCTCTACATCGGGTC
Source organism: Spirillospora sp. (assembly GCA_050698635.1). Taxonomy (GTDB): domain Bacteria; phylum Actinomycetota; class Actinomycetes; order Streptosporangiales; family Streptosporangiaceae; genus Spirillospora. The sequence goes on along the minus strand of JBOHBY010000118.1, from coordinate 316 downwards.
GGTTTCTGTTAGGCCCGTGGTTCGGGTGACGGTGAGCCAGCGGGTGATGTTCAGGGTTCGCAGGAATGGGACGTCGTGGCTTACCACTATCAGGGCGCCCTCGTAGGCGGTCAGGGCTTGGGCCAGTTGCCTGGTGCTGGCCATGTCCAGGTTGTTCGTCGGCTCGTCCAGCAGGAGTAGTCGCGGGGCGGGCTCGGCGAGCAGCAGGGACGCGAGGACGGCGCGGAAGCGTTCGCCGCCCGAGAGCGTCCCGGCGGGCCGCTCGGCGCGGGCGCCGCGGAACAGGAAGCGCGCCAGGCCCGACCTGATCTTGGAC
>JBOHBY010000117.1:0-12379 GCA_050698635.1 Spirillospora sp. | reverse complement strand
CCCGCCACCCTCCTCGGCGCCCTGGCCGCCGCCACCGCGCCCCTCTCGCTACCCCTCGCCAGACTGATCGTGTGGCCCGCCGGACTCGCCGTCGGCTGGATCATCCGCGTCGCCCGCACCGCCGCGGACCTGCCCTACGCCACGATCCCCTGGGCGGGCGGCGGACTGGGCGCCGCCACCCTCCTGATGACCGCCGGGATCGCCGTCCTGATCCTGCGCAGCCGCCGCCTACGCGTGATCGCGGCCGCCGCCCTGGCCGGGATCTTCGTCGCGGTCGTCGTCATGCGCGCGACGGCTCCCGGCTGGCCCCCGCCGGGCTGGCAGCTGGTCGCCTGCGACGTCGGGCAGGGCGACGCGCTCGCATTGTCCACGGGCCCCGGCCAGGCGGTCGTCGTGGACGCGGGCCCCGACCCGGCGCTGGTCGACCGATGCCTGCGCCGTCTCCACGTGGCCAACGTGCCGTTGGTCGTCCTGACCCACCCGCACGCCGACCACATCAACGGCATGTCCGGTGTCCGGCACGGCCGCGACGTCCACACGGTCCTGACGACGTCCCGAACGTCCGGCCGCGAAGCGCGCCTCGCGCTCGGCCTGCCTACCCGTCCGGCGCAAGCAGGCCAGCGATGGCGCATCGGCGACTTGACGCTATCCGTCCTGGCCCCAGCCGCCACCGGCCCGGCACTGTCCGCCAAGGACGACGGCACCACAATCAACAACGCCAGCGTGGTGCTCGTCGCCCGCAAGCCCGGCTTCAGCGCCCTCCTCGCGGGCGACATCGAAGCCGATGCCCAACGCGCCCTGGAACCCGTCGTCCCACCCGTCGACGTCCTGAAGGTTCCGCATCACGGTTCCCGCAGCCAAGACACCCGCTTTCTGGCCGCTGCCCAAGCCTCCGTCTCCCTGATCTCGGTCGGCGAGGACAACGACTACGGCCACCCGTCCTCGACGACCCTCGGCCTCCTACGCCGCCTCCGCACCCAGGTCCACCGCACCGACAAGGAAGGAGACTTAGCAATAGTCCGCACCACAACCGGCATAGCCACAGTCCCCCACCGCTAACCATCCGCACCCTCGGCCCGCACCTTCGGCCCGCACCTTCGGCCCGCACCCTCGATCCGAGCGGACGGTCCGCACCCTCGGCCTGAGTGGGCGGTCCGGGCGAGTGGGGCTGCTGTTGGGTGGATCGGTGGCGCGGGGAGGGGGTGGGGCGTGGCATGCTGCTGGGGTGTCGGTCGAACCTGTCGTGCTGGTCGTCGGTGAGGAAGAGCTGCTCGTGGACCGGGCGATCGGTGATGTCGTCGCCTCGGTGCGGGCGGACGACCCGGAGGCCGAGGTGATCGATCTCGCGCCGGGAGGGCTGGAGCCGGGGCGGATCGCGGAGCTGACGTCGCCGTCGCTGTTCGGGGGCGGGAAGGTGCTCGTTGTCCGGTCGGCGCAGGATCTGGGAAAGGACCTGTCCGCTGAGGTCGTGGCGTACGCCAAGGTGCCTGCGGACGATGTGGTGCTCGTGGTCGTCCACCATGGCGGGGCCAAGGGGAAGGCGCTGGTTGACGGGCTGACCAAGCTCAAGGCGCGCAAGATCTCGTGCCCAAAGGTCACCAGGGCGGGGGAGCGGGTCGACTTCGTCCGGGCGGAGATCCGCGCGGCGGGCGGGAAGATCTCGCCGGACGCGGCACGGGGCCTGATCGAGGCGGTCGGCAACGATCTGCGTGAGCTGGCGGCGGCCTGCGGGCAGCTGGTGGCCGACACCGGGGGAAAGGTCGACGACGCCGCGGTCGCGCGGTATTACCGCGGACGTGCCGAGGTCAGCGGGTTCGCGGTGGCGGACAAGGCCATCGAGGGGCAGCTCGCCGACGCTCTGGAGCAGCTGCGATGGGCGCTCGCGACGGGCGTGGCGCCGGTGCTGATCGTCAGCGCGCTCGCCCAGGGCGTCCGGGGGCTGGCGAAGGTCGGCGGTGCGCCGCGCGGCGCGCGGGGCGCGGCGCTGGCGAAGGAGCTGGGAATGCCGCCGTGGAAGATCGACAGGGTGCAGAGGCAGTTGCGTGGATGGTCCGGGGACGGCGTCGCGCGGGCGATGGCCGCGGTCGCCGAGGCCGACGAGCAGGTCAAGGGCGGCGCCGCCGACCCCGCCTATGCACTGGAAAAGACCATCGCGGAAATCGTTGCCGCCCGCTCCCAGAGGCGCGCCTCATAGCCGCAGCCGTAGGTCAGACGGTAGACGGTGAGGAAGTAGCCGCTCGGCGCGAGGTCGCCGGTGTGCTCGGTCCAGTCGAGCCCTGCCCGCTGGTGCGCGCGCAAGGCCAGCATGGTGGACGATCTAGCGCTCAACCCGCCTTCGACGGCAGTGATGTCGCTGGGCTTGTCGTTTCGCGGTGGCCCGTCTCGCAGCCGTTGTGTGTAGGCGGGCTAGCGAGGTCAGTGCGTTGGGCGATTTGGCCTGGCCCGCGTTTGGCGGCGGTGATGTCGTCGGGCTCGTAGCCGTGCAGCGGGGCGGCTCAGAGCCGTTGTGTGTGTAGGTGTGTCGGCGTGGTGGGCGATTTGGCGCTAGGTCTGCGTTTGGCGGCGGGGGTGTTGTCGCGTTCGTTGCTTCGCGGTGGCGTGTTCTTTTAGCCGCTATTTGTAGGTGCGTTGGCGAGGTCGGTGCGGTGGGCGGTCTGGCGGTTGGTCCGTGTTTGGTGGCGGTGACGGTTTCAGGGGCTGTGGTCGACTGTTGCTATTAGGCCTGGGTGCTTGCTTTTGGGTGTGGGATTTGAGGAGGTGGTGAGTTAGGTGAGGGTTTCGGCTTTGGTTTTTAGGCCGTTGGCTTCCATGGTTATGTAGCGGCGGGTCAGGCGGGCCGTGAGAAGGGAGATGATGGGGGCCAAGGGGCCTTTTTGGTCCAAGGTTAGTTGGAGGGAGACTGAGCCGTCGGGGTTGGTGGTGATGTGGTGGCCGCCGATGGTGGTGACGCCGGGCGAGTGGGATTCCCAGGTGAAGGAGTTGTTTTCGTCGAAGGTGGTGACCGTCCAGGTGGCGGGGGGAAGTTTGGGTTGGGAGACGCGGGCTCGGCTGGAGAGGGTGAAGGGTTTTTCTAGGATTTCTACGCGGTTTATTGATGCTGTTATTTCGGGCCAGTGTTCGACGTCCGTCAGGAGGGTCCAGACGGTTGCGGGGGTTGCGTCGATGTCGACGGAGACTTCGAAATGCACGGTGTTCTCCTCAGGGCGGTCCGGATGTTGGACAGCAGTGCGGTGACCAGGGGGTCGTCGGCGCGGTCCGGGAGGTGGAGCGCGTAGTAGGGCACGGCGGGCAGGTCGATGATCTCGCGTTTGACCAGGCCGGGAGGGGCCGTGACGCAGCCGTTGACGACCGCGAGGCCGATGCGCAGGGACACGAAGTGCAGGATGAGCGGCCAGCCTTCGGCCTCGACCGCGAGTGACCAGGGGACGTCGGCGGCGCGGAGGGCGCGTTCGAGGGTGATGCGGTGCGGGCCGGTCGGCGGGGGGACGACGAGGGCCGTGCCCGCGAGGTCGGAGACGGTGAGGTGGGCCCGTCCGGCGAGGGGATGGTCGTCCGGCATGACCAGGACCTGCGGAAATGAGGCGAGCAGGACGGTCTCGACGTCGGTGGGCAGCACGTCCAGGACGGCGACGCCGAGGTCGGCGCGGCCGGTGCGGACGGCGGTGAGCGTCCGCGCGCGGTCGCCGTTGATGAGGCGGACGCCGGGGTGGACGGCGTCGCCGAGCAGGTACAGGTAGGCGCCCTCGCCGGCGGCGAGGGTCGGGACGCGGTCGGGGGAGGTGCCGTGCACGTCGGCGAGGAAGGCGGTCATGCGGCCGTCGAGGTCGCGGGCGAAGCGGGCGACCTGCTCGCCGGCGGGGGTCAGGGCGAGGCGGCGCCCGTGCCGGGTGTAGAGGGGGCGTCCGAGGGTGTCGGCGAGTTTGCGCACCTTGACGTGGAGCGCGGGCTGGGAGATGTGGAGCTGCTCGGCGGCGCGGGTGAAGTTGAGGTGGTCGGCGAAGACGGCGAACGAGGCGAGCGCGTCGGTGGAGAGGCGACCCAGGTCCATAGTTGGTGATTATAGGTGGTGTTTGTTTTGATAGTTCTGCTTTAGGGGTGTGTGCCGGAGAGTTGGGGCATGGACGGTACACCTCGGCTCGGCGTCGATTTCGGCAGGGTCATCCATGGCGGGCTGCTGGCCCCGGGTGACGACGACACCGCGTTCCTCGGCGGGAGTTTCGAGGACGCGCTCGCCTCGCCCGCGACCAAGGGCGTTTACGAGGTGCTCCCGCGGCTGATCGAGGCGTTCGGCGGGCAGGCCTGGATCATCTCCAAGTGCGGTGACCGGGTGCGGAAGCGGACGCTGGCCTGGCTCGACCACCATGATTTCTATGCACGGACCGGGCTGGCCAGGGAGAACGTCCGGTTTTGCCGGAAACGGCCGGAGAAGGCGCGGCACTGCGTGGAACTCGGGATCACGCACATGATCGACGACCGGCTGGACGTCCACCGGGCCATTCGGGAGATCGTGCCGTACCGGTATCTGTTCGGGACGGCGGAAGGGCCCGAATGGGTGCGCCACGTCCCGGACTGGACGGCCGCCGCCGACGTCATTCGCGCAGATATTCCGGCGGGACGGAATCGGCCAGCCACACGCCGTTCGCGCTGACGCGGAATTCGTGCCCGTCGGCGGCCATCCGCCCGGCGTGAACGGTCAGGACGACGGGTACCCCGCGGCGGGCGCCGACGCGCCGCGCCGTTTCGCGGTCCGGTGACAGGTGCACGGCGTGGCGCCGCATCGGGCGCAGCCCGTCGCGCAGGATCGCCGCGATCGAACGCCGCACGGTGCCGTGGTAGAGGAATTCAGGCGGGGGTGTCGGCGGAAGGTTCAGTTCGACCGGGATGGAATGGCCCTGGGCGGCCCTGATCCGGTTCCCGTCCAGCTCGTAGCGTTTCTTGTCGTTGGCGGCGACGACGTGTTCGAGTTCGGCGCGGGTGAGCGGGAAGGAATGGCGGGCGGCGGCCGCGAGGAGTTCGTCGACGTCCGCCCAGCCTTCGGCGTCGAGGGTGAGGCCGATCCGTTCGGGGCGGTGCCGTAGGTGCAGGGCGAGGTATTTGGAGATCCTCGTCGCGCGGCGCTCGTCCATCGTCATGCGTCCAAGCCCGTTTCGCGCGGCCGGAGATATGCGTCGGGGCCGACTCCTGCGGCCGGCCCCGGGCGTGCGGCGCTCACCCGGCTCTCGCCGGGCGGCCGAAGGCTACTTGGCCTGCAGGGCGGCGGCGCGCTGGGCGATCGCCGACTTGCGGTTGGCGGCCTGGTTCTTGTGGATGACGCCCTTGCTGACGGCCTTGTCGAGCTTGCGCGCGGCGTAGCGCTGCGCGGCGACGGCGTCCTCGACGTTGCCGGCGTCGGCGGCCTCGCGGAACTTGCGGATCGCCGTCTTCAGCTCCGACTTGACGGCCTTGTTGCGCAGCCGGGCCTTCTCGTTCTGCTTGTTGCGCTTGATCTGGGACTTGATGTTAGCCACGTCGTAGTGCCTCAGCTTGGTCGCGATAGTCGCCTGCTCACGCGCAGGCCCTGACGAATGTCTGAACGGGGGCGGGACGGTGCCCCGAGGCACGACGCTACGCCACACGCAGTCGCACAGCCTACCAATCACCGGGGCCCATCCCAAACCGGGCCGTGCACGGAGCATCGCGCCCGGCATGGGACCATGGAGGCACACATCCATGCCCGAGCAGTGAGTTTTGCGAACGGACCCCGGTGCGAGCGCCTCAGCCTGACAAGACCGATCCCGCGATCATCCGCAACTTCTGCGTCATCGCGCACATCGACCATGGCAAGTCGACCCTCGCGGACCGGATGCTGCAGCTGACCGGCGTGGTCGAGGAGCGCCAGATGCGCGCCCAGTACCTCGACCGCATGGACATCGAGCGCGAGCGCGGCATCACGATCAAAAGCCAGGCCGTCCGGCTGCCGTGGACGTCCAAGGGCGTCGACCACGTCCTCAACCTGATCGACACGCCGGGGCACGTCGACTTCTCCTACGAGGTGTCGCGGTCGCTGGCGGCGTGCGAGGGCGCGGTCCTGCTGGTGGACGCGGCGCAGGGCATCGAGGCGCAGACACTCGCCAACCTGTACCTGGCGCTTGAGGCCGACCTGCACCTGATCCCCGTCCTCAACAAGATCGACCTGCCTGCGGCGCAGCCGGACAAGTACGCCGAGGAGCTCGCCGGGATCATCGGCTGCGAGCCGTCGGACGTGCTGCGGGTGTCGGGCAAGACGGGTGAGGGCGTCCGCGAGCTGCTCGACAAGATCGTCGAGGAATTGCCGGCGCCGGTGGGCGATCCCGACGGACCGGCCCGCGCGCTGATCTTCGACTCGGTGTACGACACCTACCGCGGTGTCGTGACCTACGTCCGGATCATGGACGGGCATCTGTCGCGGCGCGAGAAGAGCCTGATGATGTCGACCGGGGCCGCGCACGAGACCCTTGAGGTCGGGGTGATCTCCCCGGAGCCGGTGCCGGTGCAGGGCCTCGGCGTCGGCGAGGTCGGCTACCTGATCACCGGGGTGAAGGACGTCCGGCAGGCGCGGGTCGGTGACACCGTGACCGGCGCGTCGCGGCAGGCGCCCAAGGCGCTCGGCGGCTACCGTGACCCGAAGCCGATGGTGTTCTCGGGCCTGTACCCGGTGGACGGCGACCAGTACCCGGAGCTGCGGGACGCGCTCGACAAGCTGCGGCTGAACGACGCCGCGCTGGTGTACGAGCCGGAGACGTCGGCGGCGCTCGGGTTCGGGTTCCGCTGCGGGTTCCTCGGGCTGCTGCACATGGAGATCGTCCGGGAGCGGCTGGAGCGCGAGTTCGACCTGTCGCTGATCTCGACCGCGCCGAACGTGGTGTACCGGGTCACGATGGAGGACGGGACCGAGCACACCGTCACCAACCCCAGCGAGTTTCCCGAGGGCAAGATCGGGGACGTGTACGAGCCAATGGTGAAGGCGACGCTGCTGGCCCCGTCCGAGCACATCGGCGCGATCATGGAGCTGTGCCAGGGCCGCCGCGGCATGCTGCTCGGCATGGACTACCTGTCGGAGGACCGCGTCGAGATCCGCTACACGCTGCCCCTCGCCGAGATCATCTTCGACTTCTTCGACCAGCTGAAGTCGAAGACCCGCGGGTACGCGTCGCTGGACTACGAGCCGAGCGGTGAGCAGGAGGCCGACCTGGTGAAGGTCGACATCCTGCTGCAGGGCGAGTCGGTGGACGCGTTCAGCCAGATCGTCCACCGCGACAAGGCGCGCGAGTACGGGCTGATGATGACGTCCAAGCTCAAGGAGCTGATCCCGCGCCAGCAGTACGAGGTCCCCATCCAGGCCGCGATCGGCGCGCGCATCATCGCGCGGGAGAACATCCGCGCCATCCGCAAGGACGTCCTCGCGAAATGCTACGGCGGTGACATCTCCCGTAAGCGCAAGCTGCTGGAGAAGCAGAAAGAGGGCAAGAAGCGTATGAAGACCATCGGGCGGGTGGACGTCCCGCAGGAGGCCTTCGTCGCGGCGCTGTCCACCGGTGGAGGCGAGCCGACCGACAAGGGCAGGAAGTAGCCCTTCCCTAGCCGTGGTCTCCCTATTTCTTCAGCAGCGGCCAGGCGACCGCGGACGGGACGCGGCGGAATTCGCCGCGGTTGGCGGCCCGTCCCGCGTAGACGAGGAAGAACATCACGACGGCCGTGAAGATCAGTGGCACCCAGATGAACAGCTCGACCGCCAGTGACAGCAGTCCGAAGACGAACCAGACGGCGATCGCCGCGAGGCTCATGTTGAGGCCCTGCACCGCGTGTTTGCGCGCGAACGGCGAGCGTGCCTTGCCGACGTAGACGACGGCCGGTGCGATGGCGCTGACGAGGAACTGGCCCACGTACGCCATGAGCGACCACGTGCGCTCGTCGTCGGTGACGGGGCCGAAGTGGCCGGGCATCTGGGCGGTGTGCCCGCCGCCCTGCGGCTGCTGGGGCTGGGGCTGGGACTGCGGCTGCTGGTACTGAGGAGGCTGCTGCTGCCAGGCGCCCGGGCCGCCGGGACCGCCCGGGCCGCCGGGACCGCCTGGGTCGCCGCCAGGGCCGGGAGGCTGCGGTGGGGGCTGTTGCTGCGGCTGCTGCGGTTGCTGCCACAGGTTTCCGGGCTGCTGCCAGGGGGCCTGCTGTTGGCGTTCGGGCTGCTGCCCGTGGCCTGGCGACGGGGGAGGCCCGTAGGCCATGGCGGACGTCCTCTCCTAGTTCGCTACGCGTTCGCTGTGCGAGCTATTGGCAAGAGTGTATGACTCCTTGGACGCGCCCGGAGTTCGCGATAGTTCCCGCATGCGTCCGGCCCGTGGCCATTTCGCGCCATGGGCCGGATTATGAGAGAAGAGTTGGGTTAGGGACGCCACACCACGGCCGACGGATTGTCGCGCGTGACCGTCACCGAACCCGTCCAGTTGATGGACGAAGGCTGCGGCAGGTAAGAGTCGTCCAGGAAGAAACCACGGTTGATGGACGTGACCGTGGCGGGCGCGCCATTGTCCCCGGCGCCGATCGGACGGCGCAGAGCCTCGATCGTCGCGATATCGGACACCTTCGTCCCTTCCGGCAGTTCGACGGTGGTCGCGACGGCGCCGTCACGGTCGATCGACCAGGTCGGCTGGTCGTGGTCGGAACGGTAGAGCGTGGACGGGGCCGCCTTCAGCCGGACGCCCAGCGCCACACCCGGAACAGAGCCCGTCCCCGTCGGGGCACCGGTCTTCTTGGCGTACTCGACGAAAAGGTAGGTGCGCTGGTCGCCGACCTCGCGTGTCGCCGGGTCGGACGGCTTCTCGATCTTCCCTTCGCGGGCCATCTCCTGTGCCGCGATCCGGTACGTCCACGGCTCGCGGTCCATGACGACCTCGCGGGCGCGGCCGTCCGGGCGCGTGCCGGACGCGTCGAGGTGGAAGCGCAGCGGCGCGTCCGGGGAGATCACGTCGCACATGTTGTTGTTGGACGTGCAGGTCTGCAGCAGCGGGTGGTCGTCTTCGTAGCGGCCCTGGAACTTGAGCGTCTGGTGGGCCGGCGCCTGGTACACGGCGGTGTCGTCGACACGGTTCCCGGACGCGTCCACCTCGACCCGGTAGATCCATTCGATGTCGGTCGTCCGGCCCCAGCGGGCCATCAGCGCGGGCGAGTCGGTGCCGCCGTCCTCGTTGCTCCACACCACCGAGTACTCGATGATCCGGTGTCCGGGCGCGGTGGCGGGCCGGGTCTCGTGCCAGGCGACGAGCGGGGTGTCGGTGGTGGCGTTCTGGTACGGGTCGCCGAGCGCCGGGACCGTCCGCCCGACGACGATGGGCGCGTGGCGCAGCGCGACCGCGTCGGTCCCGGCGCGGCCGGACGGTACCCGGACGCGGGCGCTGCGCAGCGTGACACGGCGCGCGTCGGGTGCGCTGCCCTTCGCGAACCGCAACGTCACCTTGTGCTTGCCCGGCCGGACGTGCCCGAGGCCGAGGCTGCGGGCCACCGGCTCGGACGACGGGACGACGAGGTCGGTCACATGGCGTCCGTCCACCGCGACCGACACGACCGCGGACTCGGCGCCCTTGCGGGCCCAGGAGACGCCCGGGGCCGAGGCGGCGAAGGAGATCACGGCCTCCCCGTCCTGCCGGGCGGTGAACGGCAGCGACTTCGCGGGCCCGCCGCGCTGGACGTTGATCACCTTGCCGACCTTGCCGACCTTGCCGACCTTGCCGACCTGGGCGGACGCGGGGACGGCGGTGAGGACGAGCGGGGCGCCGGCCAGGACGGCACCGGCCAAGGCGAACACGGCATGACGTGCACGAATTCTCATGATCAGCGAAGCTAGACCGCCCGCGTTGCGCTCCGGTGACGGGCGCGTTGATGGGCGGTGCACGCCTCGGACGGGTACCGTGCCGATCAACCGACTGTGCCGATCACAGACATGGCCGACCTTCGGAGGCAGCGTGACCGACCCCGAGCAGGTACTGCGTTCCGCGAAGGAGCGGGAGACGGTGAACGGCGCCGTCCGCGCGCTGCGGTCCGCCGCCCCGTCCGGGTGGGAGCGGCTCGACTTCGAGTTCCGCGCGACGGTCGGGATCGACAGCGCGTCCCTGGAGGTCGAGGGCCCAGACGGCGAACGCCGCACCGCCATGCCGCCCGGTCACGCCATCGGGAAGATGGACGAGCTGCGCCGCGTCATGTACCGCGACGGCCAGGGCGCCTGGTTCACCGCCCGCCTCCAGGTCGAGCGCTCGGGCCGGTTCAGCGCCGAGTTCGACTACGACGGCGAACCCGACTTCACGCCGCCGCTCACGTCGTCCACGTACGCGATGGACCTCGACCGCTATCCCCGCTCGGACGAACACATCCCCGACTGGCTACGCGAAAAGCTGAGCGACGCCTGACCAGACCCGAGCAGCGGCGTGGGCAGGGCAGACTTGAGGGGTGCCCTCCACACTTCCTGATGGCGAGCCCGTACCCGCGGACGGTGCGCTACCCAGCAGCGCCGTTGACGGCCTGGGGACGCGTCCGTTCGCCTTCTACGTACACGTCCCCTTCTGCGTGACGCGGTGCGGCTACTGCGATTTCAACACGTACACGGCGACAGAACTCGGCCCTGGGGCGAGCCGCGACTCCTACGCCGACACCGCCATAACGGAAGTACGGATGGCCCGCCGAGTACTCGGCAACGACGTAGACCTACCCGTCGAGACCGTTTTCGTCGGCGGAGGCACCCCGACACTGCTGCCGCCCGACGATCTGGGTCGCGTCCTGGACGCCATCGACGCCGAGTTCGGGCTCGCGCCAGGCGCGGAGGTCACGACCGAAGCAAACCCCGAGTCGGTGGACGAAGCGTACGTAGGCAGGCTCCGCGAAGTCGGTTTCACGCGCGTCTCGTACGGCATGCAGAGCGCGCGCGAGCACGTCCTGGCCGTCCTGGAGCGCGCCCACACACCGGGCCGAATCCCGCAAGTAGTGGAGTGGACGCGCAAGGCAGGGTTCGAGCACATCAACCTAGACCTCATCTACGGAACGCCAGGGGAAACCGACGAAGACTGGCGAGCCTCCCTGGAAGCCGCCCTGCGAGCGGAACCCGACCATGTCTCGGCATACGCGCTCATCGTCGAGGACGGCACACGCCTGGCCGCGCAGGTACGGCGGGGCGAACTGACGGCACCCGACGACGACGCCATGGCCGACCGCTACCTGATAGCCGACGAACTACTCACGGCCCACGGCCTGCACTGGTACGAGATCTCCAACTGGGCCACCGATCCCAATGCGGCCTGCCGCCACAACATGCTCTATTGGACAGGCGCCGACTGGTGGGGCATTGGACCAGGCGCGCACAGCCACGTCGGCGGCACCCGCTGGTGGAACGTCAAACACCCCGCCGCCTACGCCGCCCGCCTCGCCGAAGGCGCGACCCCCGCCCACGCCCGCGAAGTCCTGGACGACGACGACCGCCGCATCGAACGCATCATGCTGGAACTACGACTGGCCCAGGGCTGCCCCACCACCCTCCTGGACGACAAGGCCACCCGCAAAGCGATCGACGACGGCCTCCTAGACCCGGCCCCCTACGCCCACGGCCGCGCCGTCCTCACCCAACGAGGACGCCTCTTGACAGACGCCGTAGTACGAGACCTGACTTGAACTGAATTTGGACCGAACCTAAGCCGAGGTCACGGGTCGTGCGGCCGGAGGCCCCCTAGGGCCGGAGGTCGCACGGCCCGAGCACGGCGGGTGCGTTTTCCCGAGACGCGCCAGCGGCTCGGGAAGGCGTGCCCACCGTGCCTGACGGGGGTTCCAGGGGGTCGCCCCCCTGGGTGAACAGGGCTAGCCAGTCACGAAGTCGATTAGTTCTTCTACTCGGCCTAGGAGTGCGGGTTCTAGGTCTGTGTAGGTGTTCACCGAGTTCAGGATGCGTTTCCAGGCTGCGGCTGTGTTGTCGTCCCAGCCGAGTTCGGCGGTCACGCCCTCTTTCCAGGGGATGCCGCGTGGGATGCGGGGCCAGGCGCGGATGCCTACGGACACGGGCTTGACCGCCTCCCAGATGTCGATGAAGGGGTGGCCCGTGACCAGGACGTGCGGTGAGGTGATCCGCGCGGCGATCCGGGACTCCTTGGAGCCGTCCACGAGGTGGTCGACGAGGACGCCGAGCCGGCGGTCCTCGTCGGGGGCGAACTCCTCGACGATGGCGGGCAGGTCGTCCACGCCTTCGAGGTACTCCACGACGACGCCCTCGACGCGCAGGTCGTGGCCCCAGATCTTCTCGACCAGCTCGGCGTCGTGGACGCCCTCCACGTAGATCCGGCTCTCCTTGGCCACCTGGGCCCGCAGCCCCTGGACGGCGATGGAGCCGGAC
>JBOHBY010000116.1:0-1549 GCA_050698635.1 Spirillospora sp. | reverse complement strand
GGGCATCGCGCACCTGCGCGCCGGGCGGGTCAGGCTCGGCGCGGCGCTGCTGTTCGCGCAGGCGCTGCTGCTCACGGGCGCCGCGGCAGCCGCGGGCGAAGGCAGGTCCCTGTTCCTGGAGCTGTCGGTGCGGCCGGGGTGGCTGCTGGCGGTGGCGGCCGGGGCGGTCGTCCTGGCGGTGCTGTGGGCGGCGCTGATCGTCCACTCCTACGCGGTGCTGGTCCCGGACGGGCTGTCGCCGCTGTGGCGGCTGGCCGGGGGCACCACCGTGTCGGTGCTGTGCCTGCTCGCCGTCGTCCCGCCGTTGACCGTCGCTCACTACGGCTATCTGCAGCGCGACCTCGTCGAGAGCCTGTTCACCGAGGGGCCGGGGCCCGCCGTGCACGCGGGCGCCTCTGCGGACGCGCACGCCGCCGACCCGTTCGCGGGGACCCGGCGCCTCAACGTGCTCCTCATCGGCGGCGACGCCGACGTGGGCCGTCCCGGCGTCCGCACCGACAGCATGACGCTGGCCAGCATCGACACCGGGACGGGGAACACGCTGCTGCTGAGCCTGCCGCGCAACCTCCAGCACGTGCCGGTGTGGTCGGGCAGCAGGCGGGTCCCGTTCCCGCCCGAGGAGCTGCTGAACGAGGTGTACGAGAGCGGCATCCGCGATCCCGGCGTGCTCGCGGGCGGCGGGCACGTCCGCAACCCCGGCGCCGAGCTGCTGAAGCGGACGGTCTCCCACATCCTCGGCAGGCCCGTCCCCTACTACGCGATGGTCGACATGCGGAGCTTCCGGCAGATCGTGGACGCGGTCGGCGGCGTCCGGGTCTGCGTGTCCGACGCCGTGCCCGTGCCGAAGCAGCAGGTCCCCGCCGGGGTGCTGAAGCCCGGCTGCCGCAAGCTCGGCGGACGGGAGGCCCTCTGGTACGGACGGTCCCGGACCGGCAGCAACGACTACGCCCGCATGAGCCGCCAGAAATGCCTGATGTGGGCGCTGGCCCGCCAGGCGGGGCCGCTGACCGTGCTGCGCAGCTTCCAGCGCCTCACCAAGGTCTTCAAGTACTCGGTCAGCACCGACCTGCCGCAGCGGCTGCTGCCGCCGCTGATCGGCCTGGCCGCCAAGGTCAGGACCGCGCAGGTGACCAGCCTGCAGTTCGTCCCGCCGGTCATCTCGACCTGGCGGCCGGACTATCCGCTGATCAGGAGGATGGCGGCGCGGGCCGTCCGGGACTCGGCGGCGGGCGCCGCGGGCACCGGCGGGCTGCACGTCCTGAGCGACGGCTGCACCTGACGACCCGCACCTGACGACCCGCACCCGAAACGGCGCGATGCGCCGCGCCGCGACGCGCGATCATCCGAGGCTGTCTCCTACGCAACCTTTGCCCGGTTCCGAGCGTCCTTAAAGTGAGCCAGGGCTTATTTCACGGTGTGTGGGAATCGGAGCGTACATGGGTCGATCGGCGAGTCGGCGTGCCCGAGCAGGGGACGTGGATGGTCCGCCCGGCGGCGGGGGCCTGCCCCGGACGCTGGCGCTGACGCTCGCGTCCGCCCTGGTGTGGGG
>JBOHBY010000115.1:0-9820 GCA_050698635.1 Spirillospora sp. | reverse complement strand
CCCACGCACCGGGCGTTCGCCCTGGACGCGCATGCGCCGAAGGGCAGCGGAGAAGGCGCTCCGCTCACACGAGCGGACCTGGCGGGTGATCGCCCACCAGACCGGCGTGCTGCTCGCCGACACAGCCGAGGCACGCGCCGTCCTGCTCCGCCTGATCGACGGCGGTTCGCTGGACGGCGAAGGCGCGGACGTGGCCGTGGTGCCGGACGATCTCGATCCCGTCCACGCCCTGATCCTGACGGGCCTCCGCGATCACCACCCGCGCGAGCTGTCGGCCGCCCTCACCAGGATCGATCACAATGACGACTGATCTACCGGCCTGTGTAGACGGGGTCGCGGCCTTCCTTGAGTGCGGTCAGGCGCTCGGCGAAGTCGGCCGTGCCCAGCAGCTTGTAGAGGGTCGGGATCAGGTCGGCGAAGACCTCCCGCGCCTGGGCGTCGCGGGCACGGCGGCCCAGTTCGAGCGTCGCGCGCACGGCGAGCGGAGGGTTGGCGGCGATCTTCTCGGCGATCTCGACGGCGCGCGCCAGCTGTTCCCCGGCGGGGACGACCTCCTGGACGAGCCCCAGCCGGACGGCCTCGTCCGTCCCCCAGCTCTCCCCGGTGAGGAGCCAGCGCATGGCGTTGCCCCACCCCGCCTCCGCCGCCATCCGGACCGCGCCACCGCCCGCCGGGGTCGTGCCCCTGCCGACCTCGCCCTGGCCGAACCGCGTGCCCTCGGCGGCGACGCGGACGTCCGCGGCGAGCATCAGCTCGTGCGCCATCGCCCCGACCGTCCCCTGGACGGCGACGACCAGCGGTTTCGACAGGCGCGTCGTCGTCCCGAAGGGGTTGATCAGCCCGGGGCCGTCCGCGCTGTAGGCGCGGTCCTGGAGGATGGGCAGGAAGCTCTTCGGGTCGAGCCCGACGGAGAAGTCGGCCCCTTCCGCGTGCAGGACGACGGCGACGGCCTCACCGTCGTTGTCGGCGCGGTGGTAGGCGGCGCCGAGCGCGGCGAGGGTCGGGGGATCGATGGCGTTGGACGTCCCCGGCCGGTTCAGGCAGATCAGCGCCACCTTGCCGCGCCGCTCGTAGCGCACCGTCGTCTTGTTCTCGCTCATCTCGTGGTTCAACTCCTGGTGGGCCGTCATAGGGGCGGGCGTGGCAGGGGCGGCAGCGTGGCTTCGACCGCCTCGCCGATGGCCAGCAGCCGGGCGTCGGACGAGTCGGGCCCGACGAGTTCGAGCCCGATCGGCAGGCCGTCGCGCGACATCCCCGACGGGATCGACAGGCAGGGCAGGCCGGCGCCGCTCGACGCGTCGGTGTTGCGGATGTAGGTGGGGAAGGTGCCGACGTCGGCGCCGTTCAGCTCGACCGACCGGTCCTCCCCGGCGGGCTTGTGCGGGCGCGCGGGCAGCGGCGTCGTCGGGATGACGAACGCGCTGACGTCGTTGCCTTCGAAATAGGTGGCGAAGGCGGCGCGGAGGGCCGGGCGGTGGACGGCGAGTGCCGCGCGGTAGTCGGCGCCCGGTATCGCGTCCTCGTCCAGGAGGGCTTCGAGCGTCTCCCGGATCTCGTCGGTCGCGATCTGGCCGACCAGGTCGCGCAGCGTCAGCGGCGAGGCGTGCTGGTAGAGGTAGGCGGACAGTTCACGGCCCACCTCGTACAGGACCACGGTGAAGCTGGACAGCTCGTTGAGCCGCACCAGGTCGGGAATGTCCCGCTCGACGAGGACGGCGCCGCGCGCGGCGAGCCCCGACAGCGCGCTCTCGGTCGCTTCGGCGACGTCCGGGTCGAGATCGTCGTAGAAGAACCCGCGCGGCACCCCGAGCCGCAGCCCGATCAGGTCGGCCGCCGGTTCGGCGGATGAGTCGGACGCGCCGGACGCGCCTGACGGCGCGCAGACGCCGTCGAGCAGGCGGACGTCCGCGACGGTCCGGGCGAGCGGCCCGACCGTGTCGCGGGTGGAGGAGATCGGCACGACGCCGCGCCCGTCGTAGCGTCCGTGCGTCGGCCGGAACCCGACACACCCGCACAGCGCCGCCGGGATGCGGCACGACCCGCCGGTGTCGGCGCCGAGCGCGGCGGGGACCAGCCCGGCCGCGACCCCGACGGCGGTGCCGCCGCTGCTTCCACCGGGGATGTGGTCCACGCGGTAAGGGTTGCGGACGGTCCCGTAGACCGGGTTGTTGTTCGTCATCCCGAAGGACAGCTCGCCGAGCGCCTGCTTGCCCATGAGCGTGCCGCCGGCGTCCAGCACCTTCTGCGCGACCGGCGCGTTGCGGCGCGGACGCCAGCCGCGCAGGGCCGGGGTGTTCGCCGTCGTCGGGAGGTCGGCGGTGTCGATGATGTCCTTGAGCGCGAACGGCAGCCCGTGCAGGGGCCCGCCGCCGTCGGCGGGCCGGTCTTTGACCGACTGCCGGATGAGGTCCGGTTCGTGCGAGATGTAGGAGTTGAGGTGGGCGAGCCGCTCGGTCCGGTCGATCAGCGCCTCGACGTACTCGGCGAGCTTCAGCTCGCCGTCGCGCAGCCGCCGGACGGCCTCGGCGGCCGGCAGCCAGTGCAGGTCATCAGCCATGAGGACACCCTGCCCTAAAGCGCGACACTCAGGGCGAACGGCACCATCCCGTGATTGCGCATGATCGACGGCACGATCAGCATGTTCGCCTCCGGGGCGCGCGCGGAGACGATGCCGCCGAGGTCCTCGATCCACTCGGCGGGCCACCCGAGGTCGCCCAGCAGCGAGGTCACGGTCGCCTTCGCGTCCACGTCGTCGCCGGACAGGAACGCGGTCGGCCGCACCTTCAGGATGTGCGGGTCGACCATGACGGGGGACAGCATCGTGTTGAGCGCCTTGACGACGTGCGTGCCGGGCAGCGCCTCCTGGAGATGCTCCGCCAGGCTGCCGCCGGGGTAGACCAGCCCGCCGGGCATCCCGTCGGGTCGCCGCACGGAGGCGTTGGCGACGTCGACGAGGATCTTCCCGGACAGCGCGTCCCGCAGCGCCCCGAGGCGCTCCACGGACGTGTCGCCGGGCGTCGCGTTGACGACGACCTCGGCCGCTTCGACGGCGGCGACGACGCCGGTGACCGTCACCGGCTTACCGTCCCAGGCGGACGAGGTCTCCGCCGGGGCGCGGCTTCCAATCGTGACGTCGTGCCCCGCCTCCGCGAACTTCGCGGCGAGGGTGGCGCCGACGCGTCCGGATCCGAGAACGGCGATGTTCGTCATGTGGTGCTCCCATTCGTGGTCAGCCAGGTATCGGCCTTGGTCAGTGTCGCTTTACGGTCGAAAGCGTTGACCTTCTGGAGGATGTCGGTCACAAGGAACTGCTTCAGATCGACGGAACCGTCGATCACGTCCGCTTCGCGGAGGAGGGTCTGGGCGTTGCCCCAGCGGTCCGGCTCGATCTCGCCGAAGTTCGTCTTGTCGAAGGGGACGAGGGTCTTGGACAGCGCGTCGAGGAGCCCCCGTGCCTGCTCAGCGTCAGCCCACTGCTCAGGGGCGACCTGCCGCGTGGCCGCCTCGGCGACCTTCGGACGTTCCAGGCCGGCGTACGTCCCGCGTGCGAGGGCCCGGAAGAACTTGACGAGCACATCGCCCTTCTTCAGCGTCTCCGACCGGACGATGTACCCGCCGACGGGAATGCCTTCGAGGCCCTTGGGCGTGATGTCCCTGACCGGCATTCCGGCCTCGTCGAAGGCGAAGAAGTCGTTGAGCGTCCCGGCGTAGGCGGCGATGCGTCCCGATTCCAGAGTTTGCGCCACGGACGGGCTTCCCGGGCCGACCATCGTCGTCTTGACGTCGTCGATGCTCATTCCGGCCTTTTTCAGCACGGCGGTGAGATAAGCGCGGTCCTGGTCGGGGGAGGCGAGGCCGACGTTCTTCCCCTTGAGGTCGGCGACCTTCTTGATGGGGCTCTTCTCCGGGACGACGAGACCGATCAGGAAGCCGTTCCCGCCGGTGCGCTCGTCGTAGGCCATGCGCAGGCCGTCCGATTTCAGGGCCGCGGAGATCGCGTCGGTCGCGGACACGAGCCCGACGTCGGCCTTCCGGTTCTCCACCAGCCCGGCGATCGGGATGTTGTCGGTCACCGGGGCGAGCTTCACCGTGATGCCCTCTTCTTTGAAGAAGCCGAGCCTGTCGGCGATGACCTCGTTGAAGGTGAACAGCGAGTTGGGCGCCGGAGTGGCGAGCGTGATGGTGCCGTCCGCGCCGTCGGAGGTCTTTCCCGCGCTACCGCACGCGGACAGCGTGGCCGCCAGCAGGGCGGTGGCCACCGCCCTGGCCAGCGTTCCGGCCGGCCGGGCATTGTGGTTGGACAGTGTTCTCTTCATTCAGACCCTCTCCTCCGATGCCGAAGGGGTCGAGGACGGCGGGGCGGCGGAATTCGAGGGAGTTGCGGGGTGCGGTTGCGGTTGCGGTCGTGTTTCGCCGATGCGGCGCCGGACGCTTCTCCCGCGGCGCTTGGTCTTGGACGCCAGTCGTCCCGTGTGCCGCCAGAAAATGATGGTGCGGTCGGCGAAGCCGATGGCTCCATAAAGCAGCAGGCCCATCACGGTCAGGACCAGGACGACGGCGAACGCGTCGTCCTGGTTCAGCTGCGCGCTGTACCGCTGGACGAGGAATCCGAGCCCTTTCTGCGACGACACGATCTCCGCGACGACCGCGCCCGCCAGCGCCAGCGTGAGCCCGATCCGCAGCCCAGCGAAGATCATTGGGGCGGCGGTGGGGAGCAGCAGGCTGAGGAACGTCCGCTTCTTCCCGACGCGCAGCGACCGGAACAGCTCCTCGGCGTCGGGGTCCGGGGCGAGCAGGCCGGTGAGCGCGTTCACGAAGATCGGGAAGAACGCGATCATCCCGGCGATCACGATCTTCGAGGTGTAGCCGAAGCCGAACGCCGAGACCAGGATCGGCGCGATGGACAGCATCGGCAGGACCTGGAGCGTCACCGCGTACGGGTAGACCATCTGCCTGACCAGCCGTGACGACCCGGCCGCCAGGGCCGTGCCGATCCCGAGCACCGCCGCGGCGGCGAACCCGGCCAGGGTCTCGTAGAAGGTCGCGAGGAGGTGCTCCCAGACGAGCCCGTCGGAGAACAGGTCGGAGGTCGCGACGACGACGTCCCAGGGGCGGGGCAGGATCAGGTCGCTGACCCAGCCCTGCGTGTGCGCCAGATCCCACACGAGGACGACGACCGCGAACAGGGCCGCCGGAGCGATCACCCGTCCGGGTCCGCGTTGCCGGTTCATCGTGATCAACCCCCTTCGGCCTGGACGAGATGCAGCCCGTCGCGCACCGTCGAAGCGAATTCCTGGAACTGCGTGGAATAGGCCATGTCGAGTGAGCGGGGCCGTGGCAGCGAAACGGTCACGTCGGCCGCGACCGTGCCCGGCCTCGGCGTCATCACGACGACGCGGTCCGAAAGCAGGACGGCCTCGGAAATGCTGTGCGTGATGAAGAGCGTGGCCGACGCCGTCCGTTCGTGGATTTTCAGTAGTTCGAGGTTCAGGAGTTCCCGGGTCAGTTCGTCGACCGCGCCGAACGGCTCGTCGAGCAGGCGGACACGGGCCCCGGTCATCATCAGCCGGGCCAGCGTGACCCGCTGCTGCATTCCGCCGGACAGCTGCTCGGGAAAGTGGTGCTCGAACCCTTCGAGATTGAAAAGGGCGAGCAGCCGCATGCCCTCGCGGAGGTCATCGTCCTTGACCCTGCGGTGCATCTTGACGGGCAGCAGCACGTTCTCCAGCGCCGTTTTCCACGCGAGCAGCGCGGGCCGCTGGAACATCATGCCGACGTCCCGCCGCGGCGCCGTGACCGCCTCGCCGTGGACGTCGACCGACCCGTCCGCACACGCCGTCAACCCGGCGATGACACGCAGCAGCGTCGATTTCCCGCAGCCGCTCGGCCCGACGATCGAGACGAACTCCTCGGGCCCCACGGAGAGGTCCAGATCCCTGATCGCCTCGACACCGCCGTCGAATCTCTTCCCGACCCCGCGCAACCGTACGGCGACGCCCTCGGAACCATTCCGATCCGATTCCGCTTCGCTCATGCCTGGCCTCCTCTCGGGCCTTACCGGGGCGGGCGTTCGTCGATGACGCGCCGCATCTTCCCTGCCGACCGCTCGATCCCGCCGGGATCGACGACCTCGACGTCGACGCTGACCCCGATCGTGTTCTTGACCAGCGTCCGCAGCCGCTCCCCGGCCATCGCCGCGTGCGCACCCGCGCTCGCGCGGCGTTCCACGCGCACGGTCAGCCCGTCGAGGGCGCCCCGGCGCGTCAGCACGCACTGGAAATGCGGTGCGAGCCCGTCCGTGCCGAGCAGCAGCTCCTCGATCTGCGTGGGGAACAGGTTCACCCCGCGCAGGATGATCATGTCGTCGGTGCGGCCGGAGATCCGCGCGATCCGGCGCACCGGGCGGGCGGTGCCCGGCAGCAGCCGGGTCAGATCGCGGGTGCGGTACCGGAGCACCGGCATCGCGTGCCTGGTCAGCGTGGTGAGCACCAGCTCGCCCTCGCGGCCGTCCGGGAGCGTCTCGCCCGTCGCCGGGTCGACGATCTCGGGATAGAAGTGGTCCTCCCACAGGTGCAGGCCGTCCTTGGTCTCGGCGCACTCCTGCGCCACGCCCGGCCCGACGATCTCCGACAGCCCGTAGATGTCGACCGCGTCGATGCCGAGCCGGTCCTCGACCTCGCGCCGCATCTCCTCCGTCCACGGCTCCGCGCCGAAGATCCCGACGCGTAGCGACGTCGAGCGCGGGTCGATGCCCTGCCGCTCCATCTCGTCGATCAGCGCGAGCATGTAGGACGGGGTGACGGTGATGACGTCCGGCCGCAGGTCCCGGATCAGCAGTACCTGCCGCTCGGTCATCCCGCCCGACACCGGGATCACCGCGCAGCCCAGCCGTTCCGCGCCCGCGTGGAGCCCGAGGCCGCCGGTGAACAGCCCGTAGCCGTAGGCGTTGTGCAGCCGGTCGCCGGGCCGCCCGCCCGCCGCGTTGATGCTGCGCGCGACGACGTCCGCCCAGGTGTCCAGGTCTTCGCGCGTGTAGCCGACGATCGTGGGCCGTCCGGTGGTGCCCGACGACGCGTGGATGCGCGCCACCCGCTCGGACGGGACGGCGAACATCCCGTACGGGTAGTTCGCGCGCAGGTCGTCCTTGGTCGTGAAGGGCAGTTTCGATACGTCGAAGAGGTCGCGGATGTCGTCGGGGTGGGTTCCGGTCTCGTCCAGGGCCGTCCGGTAGTGAGGCACGTTGTCGTAGGCGTGCCGGACCGTCCAGCGCAGCCTTTCGAACTGCACCGCACGAAGCTCGTCAGTACTCGTGGTCATCGGAAGATGTCCGAGATGCGGGCGTGGTCCTTCTCGTCCAGCCGGACGTTCATGGCCTCCCGGACGGCGTCCCAGTGCGCGGACGTGCGCGGCGCGACGATCGGAGCCGTCACCGCGGGATGGTCGCGGAGCCAGGTGAGGGCCAGCCCGGACACGGTCGCCGACAGCTCCCGCGCGATCTCGCGGAGCGCGGCGACCTTCTCCAGGTTCTCCGGCGAGTAGAACCCCTTGTAGTAGAGGTCGCCCGCGACGGCGATGCGGCTCCCGGCCTCCGGCGGCGCCCCGTCGAGGTACCGCTCGGACAGCACCCCGCCCGCGAGCGGGGAGAACGGCGTGTACCCGAGCCCTTCGCCCACCACGAGCGGCAGCAGTTCGGCCTCGTCGCCGAGGTCGAGGAGGTTCAGCCGGTTCTCGACGGTGACGGGACGGTGCAGGCCGTTCGCGTCCGCCGTCCGCAGGATGTCCTCCAGGAGCGCGCGGTCGACGTTGCTGACGCCGTACGCCCCGATCTGCCCGGCGTCCTGCGCGGCGGAGAACGCCCCGAGCGTTTCGGCGATCGGCGTCCCCGGGTCGGGGACGTGCGACAGATAGAGGTCGACTCGTCCAAGACGCTCGACGCTCCGCGCCAGCCGCTTCTCAATGTGCTTCGCCGACAGATCTCTCGCCCGCGAGCCGTCGGGGTTGCTGATCAGGCCGACCTTTGTCGACACGATCGCGTCAGCGGGCCGCCGCTCGTGCAGCCACCGCCCCACGACCTTTTCGCTTTCGCCGCCACCATAGGAGTCGGACGTGTCGACGATGTTGATCCCGAGTTCCCACGCCTCGTCGAGCCGCTCGAAACCCTCATCGGCGTTCAGCCCGAACCCGCGCGTGCTCGTGGACGTGCCGACCCCGCCGATGGAACCGGCCCCGAACACGAATTCGCTGATCTCGATACCGGACGCACCCAGCGGGACTTCACGCATGGTCGGACGCCTTTCTGTAGAAGGACTCATATGATCGCCGAGAGGGTCTGGACGGCGGCGGCGTGCAGCGTCGGGGTCGCGGCGAGGAAGTCCGCGCTTTCGAGGCTCCACGGCCGTCCGCGGGTGTCGGAGATGACCCCGCCCGCCTCGGCGACGAGCAGCGCCCCCGCGAGCAACCCCGAGCGGACCTGGCTGAACTGCCAGAACACGTCCATCCGTCCGGCGGCGATCTGGATCAGTTGCAGCGTCGCCGGCACCGACACCCGGATCACCATCGCCTCGTTGAGCATCGCGGTGACCGACGCCCCGATGCGGATGAACGTCTCCGCCGACTCGCCCGGCGCGGCCTGTCCCGTCCCGACGAGCGCCCCGTCGATCCCGGACTTCGGAGAATGGCGCAGTGGCGCCCCGTTGAGAAAGGCGCCACCCGAGAGAACCGCCGTGTAAGTATCATCGAGCAATGGCAGATGAACAGCGGTCACCACGGGCACGTTGTCGCGGACGAGCGTCGCCGTGACCCCCCAGTCGGTCATTCCGTGAACGTGGTTGATATTGCCTTCGACGGGGTCGGTCACCCACCATTCCCCGTCCGGGAGAACGCCGCTTTCCAATTCGTCGTCGACCCAGCCGACACCGGGGCGCAGCACCGTCAGCGCGGGCTTGAGGATTTCGAGGGACGCCGCGTCGTTGGCGTAGATTCCGGCGACGACCTCGTCCCGTCCGGTGAGGCGCGGCGTGGTCGAGAACCGTTCGACCATGCGCGCCCCCGCCGCCCGCACGGCCGCCGCGACGTGCGGCACCAGCGCCCGGTCTTCGGCCAGGCCCGGGTTGCCGCCGTTCAGGGACGGCAGGGACGGGTTCACGCGGTCATCCCAGTGCAGCGACATCGTGGCTCTTTCCGGTGGGGGACTGGCCGGTGGGGGACGGGTCGATGGGGGTCGCGAACCCGGCTCTGGCCTCGATGACCTCGGCGGCGGCGAACACGGCGGCGTCCTCGAACGGCCGCCCGATCACCTGGACGCCGAGCGGCGCGGCGCCCACGCCCCCCGGCACCGGAAGGCCGAGCGCCGGGAATCCAAGGACCGGCACCGACATGAGCGGCCACTGCCGCCCCATCAGCTCGGCCGTCCGCTCGGCCGACTCCGCGTCCGACCCCATCGGGAACGGCGGCTCGCCGGACACGGGCGTCAAAACGAGCGGGTACCGCTCCATGAACTCCGACAGCCGCCTGCGAAGCAGCCCGCGCCGCGCCCACCCCGCGACGAACCCAGCAAGATCAACTTCGCCGAACTCCTCCCGGTACACGGTGAACATCAGGTCGAAGAACCGGCGGAATCCGGTGTCGCCGACGCGTTCGACCTCGCCGATCATCCCGATCGCGAATTCGGTGAGCGCCAGCTTCCACCACAGCTCCGCGGCCTCGCCGAACAGCGGCTGCTCGACCTCGTCCACCTGGTATCCGGCGCTTTCCAGCCACCGCGCGGCCGTCCGCGTGGCCTCCGCGCTTTCCGCCGTGGTCGACCCGCGCAGCCCCGGCC
>JBOHBY010000114.1:0-2182 GCA_050698635.1 Spirillospora sp. | reverse complement strand
GCGCTAGCACCTGGAACCGCACGCCCGGCTCCATGGCCAGCACCTGGTCGACGATCTGCTGCGGGGTCTGCTTGCTGATCGGCTCGCCGCAGGTCGGGCAGTGCGGCTTGCCGGCGCGGGCGAAGAGCAGGCGGAGGTAGTCGTAGACCTCGGTGATGGTGCCGACCGTCGACCGCGGGTTGCGGTTGGTCGACTTCTGGTCGATCGACACGGCCGGCGACAGGCCCTCGATGAAGTCGACGTCGGGCTTGTCCATCTGCCCGAGGAACTGGCGGGCGTAGGCCGACAGCGACTCCACGTACCGGCGCTGGCCCTCGGCGAAGATCGTGTCGAACGCCAGGCTCGACTTCCCGGAGCCCGATAGACCGGTGAACACGATCAGGGAGTCCCGCGGGAGGTCGAGCGAGACGTCCTTCAGGTTGTGCTCGCGTGCTCCACGCACGATGAGTCGGTCATGCACGGCGTTGATCCGGTTCCTCTTCTGGGGCGCGGCGATGGGGAGAGACATGTCGGTCTCAAGGCTAGCCAGGGGGTACGACAGAATCCCCCGAAGCCATAACAGCGGCGCGCGCCGCCGCATTTCACGAAGCTCCCACCCGTCCGGGCGGCACTCCCGCACCGTACACGTGTTCGAACACCACCCGCCACCACAACCCGGCTACTCGTCGTCGAGGGCGCCGGAGTCGTCGAGGGCGTAGGTGAGGTAGCGGTCGGCGGAGCGGCGGACGGCCTCCTTGCCGTCGGTGTAGACGATCTTCCGCCACCAGGCGCCGTAGACGCGGTCGAAGTCGTAGGGCTCCAGCAGGCGCAGGGCGCGGCGGACGGTCCTGGGCCGCTCCGGGATGTAGTTCGGGTAGGAGTACATGAAGCTCACCCAGTCGCGGTCGTTGGCGACCTGGAGGATGTCGCCGGAGAACACGGCGCGGGCGTCGCGCCAGTGCAGGACCTGGCCGCCGTCGAAGTGCACTCCTGCGTTGACCAGGGTGAGGCCGTCGGCGAGTTCGTGGGTGTCGCCCGTCCAGTAGACGACGGCGTCGTCGGGGCGGGCCACCCACTGGCGGTCGGCCTCGTGGATGTGGACGGGCGCGTCGAACGCGTGCGCCCACTCGATCATGCTGCCGTAGAAGTGCGGGTGGCTGATCGCGATGGCCGACACACCGCCGAGGTCGTTGACCCGCCGGACCAGGTCGTCGTCGATGTAGGTGATCATGTCCCAGAGCACGTTGCCGGACGGGGCGCGCAGCAGCAGGGCCCGCTGGCCGATGGCGGTGGCCGGCTCGCAGCCGATCCCGACGACGTCCGGGCCCTCGTCGGCGATCTTGCCGCGGTGGTCGGCGCGCAGCTCGTCCAGGGTCGTCCAGCGCTGGCCGTCCCAGCCGACGTACTGGCGCTCGTCGTCGCAGATCGGGCAGTCGGGGCGGGGCCCGGAATACTGGACGCCGCAGGTCAGGCAGATCGGAAGGTCCATGATCGCCATTGTGTGGCACGGGGGCGGACGGGTGCGACAGGATGGAGGCCCTTTTCGGGGCCAAGGGAGGGTTCATGGACTGGCGTGAGGTCATCGACGAGCTGGATCCGGGCACGGAGCGGATCATCGGGACGCTGTCGGGTCTCGGCGACGAGGATATGCGCGCCCCGTCGGGGCTGCCCGGGTGGAGCCGCGGCCACGTGGCCACGCACATCGCCCGCAACGCCGACTCGCTGTGGAACCTGCTGGAATGGGCGCGGACGGGCGTGGAGATCCCGCAGTACCCGAGCGTCGACGTCCGCAACGCCGAGCTGGAGGCGGGCGCGGGACGCGGCGGCGCCGAGCTGGTCGAGGACGTCCGCGCGACGGCGGCGCGGCTGGCCGAGCAGGCGCGGACGCTGCCCGACGACGCGTGGAACGCGCAGGTGAAGGTGATAATGGGCTGGTCCCTACCGGCCTGGTACGTGCTTTTCCGGCGGTGGCACGAGGTGGAGGCGCACCACGTCGACCTCGCCGCCGGGTACGGGCCCGCCGACTGGCCGGAGACCTACGTCCGGTGGGCGCTCGGCAGCACGCTGACCGACGTCGCCGCGGCGCCGGAAAAGCGGCGCGGGGACCTCAACGGGCACCGGATCACCGCGACCGACTCCGGCGAGTCCGCCGATCTCGGCTGGGCGCCGGGCGGGCCGGAGGCGTCCGGGTCGGGGCGGGCGC
>JBOHBY010000113.1:0-4409 GCA_050698635.1 Spirillospora sp. | reverse complement strand
TCGACGAGCAGCGCCGCGCCGCCGCCGTCGTCGGCCTCGACCCGGCCGGCGTGCCCGCCACGGTCGCGGAGATGAAGGACTACTACGCCGACATGCGGCGGCGGATCTGGGCGTGCCGGGAGGCGCGCGACGGGCTGCGCCGCATGTTCAGCCCGGCCGTCCCGCGGCACCTGCTGCCGCTGAAGCTCGCCGCGCCCGGCATCGGGGTCCTGGTCGTCGCGACGCTGCCGCGCTGGGCGCGCCGCATGTACGGGCTGCCGGGGCTGCCGACGTCCGACCTGGCCGCCACGCTGACGCTCAAGGGCCTGTACCGCACGACGCACGTCGTCCCGGAGCGCTACCGCTACACCCCGGACGCCCAGCGGGCCAGGCGCCTCACGCGCGAGCGCGAGGCGGGCCTGGCCGACTGGTCGATCGCGTCCTGAGCTCGCGCGGGCCCCCGCCCGCCCGCGCTATGCCATCGGCTGCGCGTCCGGGTCGGCGTTCTCGCGGGCGCTGTGCCGGGGCAGCAGCAGCGCCGGGACGATCATCAGCGCGGTGAGGCCGAGCGCGATCCAGAACGTGTACCCGAACGCGTCCGCGAGCTGCGGCGCGACCCGTTCGCGGACCTGCTCGGGGAGCTGGCCCATGCCGCCCGCGCCGCCCTCGCCCTCGCCCCCGCCGCCGCCGGGCGCCTGCGGGATCCGGTCGGCGATCTGGCGGGACAGGATGACGGCCAGCAGCGCCGTGCCGACCGCGCCGCCGAACTGCATGAGGATGTTCAGCGTGCTGCTGGCCCGCGAGACCGCCGCCCGGCGAAGCGTCGTCAGCGCCGACGACATCGTCGGCATCATGGTGAGGCCGAGCCCGAGGCCCCGCACGTAGAGCGTGGCGCCGAGCAGCCAGTAGGACGTGTCCGACCCCACGAGCGCGAACGGGATGGTCCCGACGACCAGCAGGACGATCCCGAACGGGACGATCCGTCCCGCCCCGAACTTGTCGGCGATCATGCCCCCGACCGGCATCGCCATCGCGGCGCCGATGCCCTGCGGGGCCAGCAGCAGGCCCGCCGCGAACGCGCCCTCGCCGCGCGCGGTCTGGTAGTACAGCGGGATCAGCAGCATCGAGGCCATCAGCGCCATGCCGATGAGCAGCACGGCGACCGACGCGGTCGCGAACGTCCGGTCGGTGAACAGCCGCACGTCGATCAGCGCCCGTTCGCGGCGCCGCAGGCTGTGCAGCACGAACAGGACCACCAGCACGACACCGCCCGCCAGCCAGGCGATCGTGGACGCGTCGCCGAAGCCGCCGTGGCTGGACGCCGTCGACAGGCCGTAGATCAGCAGCACGAACCCGGGCGGCAGCAGGACGAGCCCGCGCCAGTCCAGCGCCGACGAGGCGTGCTCGGCCCGCCCGCCCGGCACCTTCCACCACGCCAGCGCCAGGGCGAGCACGCCGACCGGCAGGTTCACGAAGAAGATCCAGCGCCAGTCGACGTCCTCGACCAGCCAACCGCCGAGCACCGGCCCGAGGACGGGCCCGAGCAGCATCGGGACGCCGATGATGCTCATCACCCGGCCGACCCGGTGCGCCCCCGCCGCCATCGTCATGATCGCCATCCCGGTCGGCATGAGCATGCCGCCGCCGAGCCCCTGCAGCACCCGGAAGAAGATCAGGGACTCGATGTTCCAGGCCGCGCCGGACAGCCCGGACCCGATGACGAACAGCGCGATCGACGTCATCCACACGCGCCGCCCGCCGAACCGGTCGACGGCCCAGCCGGTCAGCGGGATGACGGTGCCCATGGCCAGCATGTATCCGGTGATGACCCACTGGATGGTGGACAGGCCGGTGTCGAAGTCCCGGCCGAGCGTCTCCAGCGCGACGTTGACGATGGTGGTGTCCAGGATCGCCATCACGGCGCCCGACACGATCACCAGGCCGAGCAGCAGGATCTGCCGGTCGAGCCGGTCGTCGCCGGAGGTGCCGCGGGAAGCGCCGCTGGACGCCGCCACCTTCGCGGGCGGGCTTTCGGCCATGGTCGGCCCCCTTGGAGGGTGAAATGTCTTGAACTTCAATATGTTGGCAGTGCACCATGAAATATGTTGGAGTTCAAGGTATGTCCGAGGATTCACGCCCTGCCGATGCCGCCGTCGACGCCGACCTGGAGATGATCGTCCAGCTCATGGTGCGGATGATCCGGGGCATGAAGGGGCCGGGCGGGCACGAGGACGCGCACGAGCTCATGGGCCGCTTCCAGCAGGCCGGGCTCGCGCCACGGCACATGCCCGTCCTGATGAGCCTCGTCCTGCGCGGGCCGTCGCCGGTGGGCGTCCTCGCCCGGCACATGGCGCTCAACCCCGCGACGGTCAGCCAGCTCGTCGGGGAGCTCCAGCGCGGCGGGTTCGTCGACCGGCGCCCCGACGAGCGGGACCGCCGGCGCATGATCGTCAGCCTGGGCGAGACGCACCGCGCGCTGATCGAGCGGTTCACCTGGCGCCGGCTCAGCCCCCTGCGGGCGACCCTTGAGGCGCTGGCCCCGGACGTACGCGAGCACTTCCTGTTCGGATGGCTCACCCTCGTCGAGAACATGGAGCGCGCCGGCACGCACGGCCCCGCCTCCGCCGGCCCTGGACCCGATTCCGGCGGACCGGGTTGCCCGGCGGCCCCGAACCCCGGGTGCTGACCCTCCCTCGGCCCCGGCGGTGTTCAGCCCTTGCCCGGTCGGTCAGCCGCGGCGCATGAGGCGGCCGACGGCGGCCATCAGCTCGGTCGACATGGCCTCGCCCTTGCCCTCCTCGGCGCCCTCGGCCACGCAGTGCCGGACGTGCCCGTCCAGCAGGCCGAGCGCCACCTTGTCCAGCGCGGCCTGGACGGCGCTGATCTGCGTGAGGATGTCGATGCAGTAGCGGTCGTCCTCGACCATCCGGTCGATGCCGCGCACCTGGCCCTCGATCCTGGCCAGCCGGGTCTGCAGCTGGTCCTTGGTGGCGGTGTACCCGCGGGTGGGCGTCTCGCTGGTCGCCATCTCCGTCCTCGCAATCCTCCGGGGGCGCACGCCCGGATACCCCTCGGGGGAAGTCCCCCTATGGGTACTTTATGCGGTGGCGCGGACTACTGCGCCGCGACGTTCCACGCGGTGATCACCGGACGGCCGTGCTCGGTGCCGAGCGCCGACACCGTCCCGGTCTCCAGGGCGAACGACCGTCCGCGCGCCGGCTCCAGATCGAGCCACCGTGCCGTCAGCACCCGCAGGACGTGCCCGTGCGCGACCAGCGCGACATCACCGCCGTCGCCACCGTCACCGTCACCGTCACCGTCACCGCCGGCGCCGTCGGCCAGAAGCGGCCGCACACGTGCGATGACCGCGTCCGCCCGTTTCCCGACCTGCTCGACGGTCTCGCCCGGGTGGCCGGCGTCGCCGGGGATCACGCCGTCGTCCCACAGGTACCAGCCGGGCCGGTCCTCCTGGATGGCGGGCGTGGTGATCCCCTCGTAGCCGCCGTAGTCCCATTCCCAGAGGTCGGAGTCCAGGCCGTCGGGCTTCAGTCCGGCCAGCTCCGCGGTCCGCCGCGCGCGCCCGGCCGGGCTGGACAGCGTCCGCACGATCCGCCGCCCTGCCAGCGCGCCGCGCAGCGCCCTGGCCTGCGCCTCGCCCCGCGCGGTCAGCGGCAGATCCGTCCGGCCGGTGTGCCTGCGCGCCCGGCTCCACTCCGTCTCACCGTGCCGCACCAAGATCAGTTCTCCCATGGGGAGTGTCTACCCGGTCCGGGCGGCGCGCCCGCTCACTCCAGGATCGAGGTGAGGGGGGTGTAGGGCAGGTTGTGGGCCTCGGCCACGTGGTCGTAGACGAGCGCGCCGGCGTGGGTGTTGAGGCCGAGGGCGAGGGCGGCGTTGGCCTCCAGTGCCCGCCGCCAGCCCTTCTCGGCGATCTGCAGGGCGTAGGGGAGCGTGACGCCGGTGAGCGCGTACGTCGAGGTGTTCGGGACGGCGCCGGGCATGTTGGCGACGCAGTAGAAGATCGAGTCGTGTACCCGGTAGGTGGGGTCGGCGTGGGTGGTGGCGTGGGAGTCCTCGAAGCAGCCGCCCTGGTCGATCGCGATGTCGACGAGCACGGACCCGGACTTCATGCTCGCGACCAGCTCGTTGGAGATCAGCTTGGGCGCCTTGGCGCCGGGGATCAGCACGGCGCCGATCACGAGGTCGGCGGCGCGGGCCTCCTGCTCGACGGTGTAGACGCTCGACACGAGCGTGCGGAGCCGGCCCTGGTAGATGGCGTCGATGTGGCGGAGGCGGTCGACGTTGACGTCCAGGACGGTCACGTCCGCGCCCATGCCGACGGCGATCTGCGCCGCGTTGAGCCCGGACACGCCGCCGCCGATGACGACGACCTTGGCGGGGGCGACGCCGGGCACGCCGCCGGGCAGGAC
>JBOHBY010000112.1:0-3377 GCA_050698635.1 Spirillospora sp. | reverse complement strand
GGCGTGCACGACGAGCTGCTGGAGAAGATCGCCCTGCTTTGCGACAAGGTCGTGCTGGGCAGCGGGTTCGACGCGGGCACGACGATGGGCCCGGTGATCAGCGCGCAGAGCAGGGCGCGGATCGAGGACGCGATCGGACGCGCGGTCGCGGCGGGCGCGACAGCCGTCCGGGACGGGCGGGGCGCGGACCCGCGGACGTCGTCGGCGACGGCGGACGGCTACTTCGTGGGCCCGACCGTCCTCACCGGCATCGTGGAACGTGACAAGGAGGAGATCTTCGGCCCCGTGCTGGAGATCCACCGGGCCGGGACACCGGAGGAGGCGATCGCGCTCTCCAACGACACCCCGTTCGGCAACGCGGCCACCGTCTACACGCGATCCGGCGCCACGGCCCGGGCGTTCGAGAAGGCGTTCCGCGCCGGGAACATCGGGATCAACGCGTTCCCCGCCCCGCCCGCGAACTTCACGATGGGCGGCCTCGGCGACTCGTTCTACGGAGATGTCCACATCTGCGGAGACGACCCCCTGCGCTTCTACACCGAGCAGAAGCTGGTGGTCTCGCGTTGGTGATTTCGCGGCGGCCCCGGCCGCAGGAGGGATTCGGTCATGGATGAGCCGATCAGGGTGCTGGCGATCAGCTGCTCGCCGTCCATCGGCGGCAAGACGCGCGCCGCGCTGGAGGCGGTGCTGGCGGGCGCCGTCGGCGCGGGGGCGGAGACGACGCTGCTCGAACTCGCCGAGGACGACAGCCCCGACCAGGCCCAGGTCGTCGCCGCGATGGCACAGGCGGACGCCTACGTGTTCGGCTCGCCGATGTACCGCGCCGGGTACACCGCGCAGTTCAAGGCCCTCCTCGACGTGACGCCGCGCGGCATGTACGGCGAGAAGGACGCGCTGCTCACCGGGCACGCCGTGCTCACCGTCGCTACCGCCGCGAGCGAGCACCACATGCTCGGCCCCGCGGCGATGCGCGACGTCCTCGTCGACTTCTTCGCCGCGCACGTCGTCTCGCCCGGCCTCTACCTGACCGCCGACGACTACGGCGAGGGCGCGCTCAAGGCGTCCCCGGCCGAGCGCGCGTCGGTCATGGGCCTCGCGCTGGTCGAGCTGGCCGCCGCGATCCGTTCGTCCACCGGCCTGCGCGCCGTCGTCCCCAACGCCTGAACCCGTCCGAGAAAGGTGACGACCATGAAGTTCGACCTGATGCACGTGTTGTCCAACCGCGGGCGGACGAGGCCGTGGGGCGACCTGCTCGACGACACGCGCCGCCGCGCCGAGCTGGGCGACGAGCTGGGCTTCACCGGGTTCTGGCTCGGCGAGCACCATTTCGACGCCGAGGGCAGCGACCAGCTCCCCAACCCGGTGATGATGCTGGCCGACCTCGCGGCCCGCACCACCCGGATGCGGCTCGGCATCGCGGCGATCGGGCTGCCGCTGTGGCATCCGATCCGGCTCGCCGAGGACCTCGCGATGCTCGACCACTTCAGCAAGGGCCGGGTGGACGTCGCGTTCAGCCGCGGCATCCTGCGCGGCGAGATCGTCAACCTGAACCCGGAGGCCGACCGGCGCGACGAGGAGAAGAGCCGCGCGATCTTCGCGGAGAACCTGGAGATCGTCAAGCGCGCCTGGACGCAGGACCCGTTCAGCTGGAAGGGCGAGCGCTACACGATCCCGTGGCCGGAGACGTCCTGGGGCGGCGACGCCCTCAAGGACTACGAGGACGAGAACGGCTACCTGACCGGGCTGCCGATCATCCCGCGGCCCGCGCAGGAGCCGATGCCGCCGCTGTACGCCGTCTCCCAGCACCCGGAGGGCTTCCGGCTGGCCGCGCGGCAGGGGCTCGGCGTGATCACCTCCCACCCGACCGGGAAGAAGCTGCAGAACCTGAACCGGGTCTACGAGGAGGAGGCCGCCCGGGTCGGCAAGCCCGCGCACGTGGGCGGCATGGTCCCGGCGGTCCGCGAGTTCTTCGTCGCCGAGACCGAGCAGGAGGCCCGCAAGGAGATCGAGGACTTCGTGAACGGCCGCTTCGAGGTGATCAAGCGCGTCCGCGGCCTCGGCGCCTGGCTCGACCTCGACGAGGACCCGGACGACCCGAAGCTCCAGGCCATGACCGGTTACGACCTGATGATGGAACGCGACTACCTGTACGTCGGCACGCCCGACTCGGTCGTCGAGCGGATGGTGCGCCTGCACAGGGAGCAGGGCTTCGACCACTTCATGCTCGGGCTGGGCCACGCGCCGTCGGAGAAGATCGAGCGGAGCATGCGGCTGATGGCCGAGGAGGTCATCCCACGCGTGCTGAGCGCCACCGGCCACGGCGCGAAGGCCGGGGCGTGACGGCGGCGGGCGGTCCGGCGACCGAGTTCCTCGTCCCGCCCGGCCGGGACGTCGAGGCCATGGCGAAGCTCGGCCTCGGCGGGACGGCCGTCGCCGCCGGGCGGATGTTCGCCGGCGCCATGGCGATCGACCTCAGGACGATCTCCCGGCTCCCGGAAGCCGAGACCGTCGCCGACGAGACCCGCATCTGCTTCGACTCGGTCGCGTCCACCCTCGGCCTCGGCGGCTGCACGCTGCGCGACATCGCGAAGCTGACCTGCTACGTGTCCGACCGCGAGCACATTCCCGAGATGTGGCGGACGCTCGACGAGATCTTCGCCCCGGGCCCGTACCCGAAGCGCATCACGCTGGTGGCCGGGATCGCGGGCGACTGCCGCGTCGAATTCGAGGTCGTCGCCGTGAAACCGGAGGAGGCCGGGGTTCGATGAAGCGATTGATCAAGCCGAACACGAACGGGCCCTCGGCGGGCGCCGTCACCGACCATTTCGTTTTCGCGGCCGCGTCGGCGATCGACCCGGCGACCATGCGCCGGGTTCCCGAGGCCGAGTCGCTGCACGACGAGGTGCGGGTCTGCCTGGAGCGGATCGAGCGGACGCTCAACGAGGCCGGGCTCACCCTGAAAGACCTCACCAAGATGAACTGCTGGGTGAGCGAGGAGAGACACCGCCTCGATTTCGCCTACGCGTACCGCGACCTTCTCGCGCCCGGCCCCTACCCGTCCCGGTCGCTGTTCGTCATCGGGCTGCCCGGTGACTGCCGCGTCCAGATCGAGGCGATCGCCGCCCGCAGACAGGAGAGTCAATGAAACAGTTCTTGCCCGGGCCCTTCGCGGACGACGAGGCCCCGTTCTCGGCCGGCGTCGACCTCGGCGACCTGGTGTACGCCGACGCCTCGGCGCTCGACCCGGCGACGATGCGGCGCGTCCCGGAGGCCGCGTCGATCGCCGACGAGACGCGCGTCTGCCTGCGCCGGCTCGCCGAGACGCTGGGCCAGGTCGGCTGCGGTCTCGGCGACGTCGTGAAGGTGAACTGCTACCT
>JBOHBY010000111.1:0-7769 GCA_050698635.1 Spirillospora sp. | reverse complement strand
GGCCGGGACGGTGGCCAGCCCGGCGCCGAGCACCAGTGCGGACGCGACGGCGGCGGCACGCGCCCGCCGGCGCCGGAAGGGGACGGAATTCACGCTCATGGCCCGACATCATGATTCATCAGATGACTTGGTGTCTAGATCTATAGCCGGTCAGGTGTGAATCTTGGGGAGCGCGGCGGGGTTGCGGGCGAGGAGCCCGCCGTCCACGCGGTGCTCGGCGCCGGTCACGAACGACGAACGCGGCCCGGCGAGGAACACCACCACCTCGGCGACCTCGTCCGCGGTCGCGACGCGTCCGAGCGGATGCGCCCGGCCCCACTCGGCGACCTGCGCGTCCTGGCTCGCGTCGCCGCGGAACAGGTCGGCGGCCCAGCGCAGCATCGGCGTGTCCACCGACCCCGGACAGACGACGTTCGCGCGGATCCCGTCGGCCGCGTGGTCCAGCGCCATCGACCGCGTCAGCGCGTTGATCGCCGCCTTGCTGGCGCTGTAGGCGGCGACCCGGTCCTGCGACACGAACGCCTGCACCGACGACATCGTCACGATCGTCCCGCCGCCCCGCCGCCGCAGTTCGGGGACGGCGGCCCGGCAGGCCAGGAAGACGCCCTTGACGTTCACGCCGAGGACCTCGTCCCACAGCTCCTCGGACGTCTCCTCGACCGTCCCGTAACGCTGCACCCCCGCGCACGTCACCACCACGTCGAGCCCCCCATGCCAGGACACGGCCGCCTCCACCAGCCCCGCCATCGCGCCGGCGTCGGTCACATCGGCCAGAACACCCGTGACCTCCAGCCCCTCCCCACGCAGCTCTGCTTCGGCGCCCCGGACCTCTTCCTCACCAATGCCGCAGAACACCACCGAGGCGCCGTCGCGCGCGAGCCGCTCCACCACGGCCCGCCCGATCCCCAGCGACCCGCCGGTGACGATCGCGACCTTGCCGTCGAACTCCGTCACATGCCCTCCCCTTCGATCACACCCGCCCGCAGCCACAGGTTCCGGGTGGAACGCGCGTCCAGCCGGAGGGCGGTGCCATTGCCGGCGGCCGCCGCGAGCCCGTCCGTCGGGTACCCGGCGAACGGTTCGAGCCCCATCACGTACGCGCGCCCCCACCACGGATGGCCCGTCGTCGCGCCGGACTCCTGCCACAGCCACAGATGCGGCAGGACGGTCACGTCCCAGCGCACCCGCAGCCCGAGCCCGCCGTCCGGATCGACGACCTCGTACCGCCCCTCGTCCAGCCCGGTCAGATAAACGATCTCACTGGGAGCCCCGTGACCAGGCACGACGTCCAGCTCAACCTCCCCGCCACCCGCCCCCGGAACCCGCGGCCACCGATAAGGCCCGCCTCCCGCGACCCTTCGTCCGCCCGGCGCGATGGCGGTCTCATGCGGGACGACCCGCGCCCCGCCCGGCAGCCTGATCCGGTGCCCCGGACGCAGAAAGGGCGCGCCGAACACGATGTGATGCCCCCACATGACGTCCAGCGCGACCCCCGACTCGTTGACCAGCTCCTCCTCCACCACGAGCTCGGCCTCCCCCGCCCGAAGCCGGAAGATCTTGCTCAGCCGCAGCGGCATCCGCCTGGCCCGGACGGTCAGCCGCACCGCGACCTCGCCCGCGTCGTCGGCCACGATGTCGGCGTCCCACGGCAGCCCGGCCACCTCGCCGTGCTGCGCGAACGCCGCACCCCGATAGGTACTGGGCGCCCCGCCATTAGGCAGAACCTCCTGCCACCCACCCTCATACGAGTCGAGGAACAAGGCAGTGTCATCACCGGCGCCCCCAGCGACATCGCGCGGATTACGCAGACCGTCCGGCGACAACCACACGAAATCCATGTCGCGGGGCTTGAAGCAGAACTCCGCTATGTCGCCGCCCTTGCCCGCAAGAACAGTGACCCGCAGAAGCTCGTTCTCCAGCACCAGTGCGTCCAGCCCCGCCCAGGTGATCTCGTGGACGCGGGCACCCCAGTTCCTGGACGGCCGGTGTCGTCGATACGCCAACCCCTGTCAGCTCCAGCTCTCCGCGCCGCTGAACGCGAAATGCTCGCCCGGCGCGTAACGCGGACGCGGCTGGTACTCGTTCGCCCCCGGCTCCCCGCGCAACAGCAGCGCGGACGGGAACGGCAGCGGCTCCTGGGTGATCCGCGTCGAGGTCGGGATGTACCGGATCGTCAGCCCGCAGCGCCGGTGCGGCGACTCGTTGGCGTTGCTCCCGTGCATGATGTTCGGGTGGTGGACCTCCACGTCCCCCGGCTCAAGAACCAAGTCCACGGCGCGCGACTCATCGACCCCGACCGCACTCTCCACCCCGAACACAGCCCCAGCGTCCTCGCGCTCCCTCACCCCATGAAGCTCCTCCTCATGAGTGCCGGGGATGACGCGCAGGCAGCCGTTCTCTGGCGTCGAATGGTCGATGGCGAGCCACAGCGTCACGACGCGCATCGGCTCCAGCGGCCAGAACGCGCCGTCCTGGTGCCACAGGACGGCCTTCCCCGTGTACGGCGGCTTCGAGATGTAGGCGGACGCGAACAGCGCGATGTCGGGCCCGATGAAGCGTTCCGCGACGTCCAGCAGCCGGTCGTCGGAGACGAGCCGCACCCAGAACGGGTCCTTGGCGACGAGCTCGGTCGACAGGTCCTCGCCGGCCCGGTCGGGGTAGCGCTCCTGGAGCCACCTGACGTGCCGATCCGCCTCCGCGATCAGCTCGGGGTCGAGCACGTTCTTGAAGATCGCGTAACCGTTCTCGGCGTAGCCTCGCATCTGATCATCGTGCATGCGCGTCCTTCCCTGTGAGTCTCGGCACAGGAAAGTCTTAGTCATCAGATCACTTGTTGTCTAGATGTATTGTCGCCCTATCGCGGACCACCCCCCGAGAGAGGACCGCCATGAGCGCGCTGGACACCGTGGCCCGGGCGAGCACCGGACGGCCCGCACGCATCGCCCTGCTAGGCGAATGCATGATCGAACTCAGCCACCCGGCCCCGGACGCCCCCGACCGCCTCGATCTCGGCTACGCCGGGGACGCCTTCAACGTCGCCGCCTACCTCGCCCGCGGCGCCGCGCCCGGGACGGCCGACGTCCAGTTCGTCACCCTGATCGGCGACGACCCGTACAGCACGCGCATGCGGGAGTCCTGGGCCGCGCACGGCGTCGGCTCCGCGCACACCCGCGCCGTCCCCGGCGGCCAGGCCGGGCTCTACCTCATCCGCACCGACGAGCACGGCGAGAGAACGTTCCAGTACTACCGGTCGCAGTCCGCCGCCCGGGGCATGTTCGGCCCCGCCCACCCCACCGAGATCGACGACGTCATCGCAGGTCACGACCTCGTCTACCTGTCCGGCATCACGCTGTCGATCCTGTCGGCGCCCGCCAGGGAACGGCTCATGACCGTCCTGGACGAGACCCGCCGCCGCGGCGGCCTGATCGCGTTCGACACCAACTACCGCCCCGCCGGCTGGCCGTCCCCCGCAGCGGCCGCCACCGCCATGTCGGCCGTCCTGACCCGCACCGACATAGCCCTCCCCACCTTCACCGACGACCAGGCCGTCTTCGGCGACACCTCACCCACCGACACCATCGACCGCCTACGCGCCAAGGGCGTCACCGAAATAGCCATAAAACAGGGCGCCCAAGGCAGCCTGATCGCCGACACCACCACCCACACCCACATCCCCGCCGTCCCGGACATCGATGTGATCGACACCAC
The DNA here is from genome assembly GCA_050698635.1 of Spirillospora sp. Taxonomy (GTDB): domain Bacteria; phylum Actinomycetota; class Actinomycetes; order Streptosporangiales; family Streptosporangiaceae; genus Spirillospora. Next base: position 4,061 of record JBOHBY010000111.1, on the reverse strand, counting down.
AGCCGCCGGCGACGCCTTCAACGGCACCTACCTCGCAGCCCGCCTGACCGGCGCGTCCCGCGAAGAAGCCGCGAAGTCCGCAACAGAACTAGCCGCGCAGGTCATCACCCACCGAGGCGCTCTACTCCCAGCCACGGGCCCCACCAACCCGCACCCTCATACGCGACAACCCCAGCCCCTGACCCCGGCCACGCACTGACCCCAACGCCTGCGATCGCGTCCGAAGGCAGGATTCGAGCGGAGCAAGAAACCTGATCGCGCAGCGAGCCGCCAGGCGAGCCGGAGCGATGCAGCGATCGCGCGCGTTTCTCGACGATGGAGGGCCCCCAGGGCCCGAAGGAGGAGAGGGACGCAAAAAACACGGACACGGCACTTTGGAGGCCCGCACATTGGCTCGCAGGCGGTAGTTTCGGAAGCAGCGGGACCATCCTGCGAGGGAGTGACGTGACCGAGGAAACCGCTGCAATGCCGACCAGTACGAAGTTGTCCGTCCGCGACGTGGTGACGGTGAAGCTGCCGGCCGCGAGCGCCTACCTGTCCGTGCTGCGGACCGCGACCGCGGGCCTTGCGGCCAGGTTGGACTTCACGCTGGACGAGATAGAAGACCTGCGCATCGCCGTCGACGAGGCGTGCGCGATGCTGCTCGCCCAGGCCGTGCCGGGGACGGACCTGGTCTGCGAGTTCGAGCTGACCGGCGAGGCCATGCGCATCTCCGTGTCCGTGCTGACCGTGGACGGCCAGGTGCCGAGCCGCGACACCTTCGCCTGGACCGTCCTGTCGTCGCTGGCGGGCGAGGTGCACGCCCAGGTGGGCGCCGACGACCGGGTCACCGTGACGCTGCAGAAGCGCCGCGGCACGGCGGGGGCCCCGTGACAGAGAAGACGACGATCGCCGGCGCGGGCAACGAGCGGTCCGACAGCGCGGTGCCCGACCGCGCCCGTGCCCGTGGGCTGTTCGAGCGCCTCGCCGAGCTGCCCGAGGGCGACCCGGAGCGCCAGCGCATCCGCGACCAGCTCGTGGAGCTGCACCTGCCGCTGGTCGAGTATCTCGCCCGCCGCTTCCGCAACCGCGGCGAGTGGCTGGACGACCTGATCCAGGTCGCCACGATCGGGCTGATCAAGTCGATCGACCGGTTCGACCTCGAACGCGGCGTGGAGTTCTCCACCTACGCCACGCCCACGATCGTCGGCGAGATCAAGCGGCACTTCCGCGACAAGGGCTGGGCGGTGCGCGTCCCGCGCCGCCTGCAGGAGCTGAAGCTGTCGCTGACGAAGGCGATCAGCGACCTCGCGCAGCGGGAGGGCCGCGCCCCGACCGTCAGCGAACTCGCCCAGCACCTGCAGATGAGCGAAGAGGAGGTGCTGGAGGGCCTGGAGTCCGCCAACGCCTACTCCACGGTCTCCCTGGACGCGCCCGACTCCGGCGACGAGGACGCGCCCGCGGTGGCCGACTCTCTCGGCATGGTGGACGAGTCGCTTGAGGGCGTCGAGTACCGCGAGTCCCTCAAGCCGCTGCTGGAGAAGCTCCCCGCCCGCGAGAAGAAGATCCTGCTGCTGCGGTTCTTCGGCAACATGACCCAGTCGCAGATCGCGGCCGAGCTCGGCATCTCCCAGATGCACGTGTCCAGGCTGCTGGCCCGCACCCTCGCCCAGCTCCGCGAGGGCCTCACCGCCGACGAGTAGACCCGGACCCGCCCGACGAAGGGTCGGCGGGTCCGTCAGTCCTTGCCGGGCTGCTCCTTCAGGCGGTCCTTGAGGCGCTGCCCCAGGGAACGCGGCTCCCCACCACCCCGCGCCACCTCGGGTTCGGGCGCGGCTTCCTCCAGCGCATCCGCACCCGATTCGCCCTTTTCCTCGTCCTCATCCTCGTCATGGTCGGTGATCAGCCAGGCGGTGCTGGGCGGGCTGAGCACGCTGACGAGCGCGACGGCGGCGACCACCGCCATCGGGATCGCGAACGCCGGACGGTCGCTCTGCCACAGCGACCACGCGATCGGCAGCGCGAACAGCTGGGTCAGCACCGTGGGGGCGCGGCTCCACTGGTCGGCCCGCAGCACCCCGCGTGCGCAGGCGAGCATGCCGAGACCGCCGGCGAGGGCGAGGACGGTGACCCCGATCGCGCTCGGCGGGTCGACGGCGGCGCCGGTGGCGGTCTCCACGCCGGTGAAGACGCCGAACCCGACGGCGGCGACGCCCTCCAGGGCCTCAAGGGCGGCCGCGGCCTGAACGGTGCTGGGACGCTTCGACACAACCCGAAACCCTACTCGCACAGGCCCCCGGGCCGTGCTCGGGGGAAACACCGGGCGAACGCATGCGGAACGATCGATACCCTGACGCCGTGCGCGCCATGCTTATCGCCAACCCCAAGGCGACCTCCACCTCCCGGCGGGCCCGCGACATCCTCATGCGGGCGTTCACCGGCGACCTCGACCTGGTCCTCGCCGAGACCGGCCACCGCGGCCACGCGGCCGAACTGTCCCGGCAGGCGGCCGTGGACGGCTACGACGTCGTGATCGTGCTCGGCGGCGACGGCACGGTGAACGAGGCCGTCAACGGGCTGCTCGCCAGCGGCCCGTCGAGCAGAGCTCGTCCGTTGAACGGTGGTGGGTGGGGGCCGGAGGACGGTCCGTCCCCTGACCTGCCCGCGCTGGCGGTACTGCCGTCCGGCAGCACCAACGTCTTCGCGCGCACTCTCGGCCTTCCGGGCGATCCGATCGGCGCGACGAAGGCGGTCCTCGAAGCGCTGCGCGCGGGACGGCACCGGACGATCGGGCTCTGCACGGCCGCCCACCCGGGCGGCGAGGAACGCTATTTCACGTTCTGCGCGGGCATCGGGCTGGACGCCGAGGTCATCCGGGACGTCGAACGGCGCCGCGCCGCCGGGGCCACCGCGTACAACTCGCTGTACGTGCGGACGGCGCTCCGCCATTTCTTCTCCGGCACCGACCGGCGGCGTCCCGCCCTCACTTTGGAACAGCCGGGACGTCCGCCAAAAACCGGGCTGTTCCTGGCGTTCATCTCGAATACGTCACCTTGGACATTCATGGGCCGTCTTCCGGTGAATCCGAGTCCCAGGGCGAACTACTCGCGCGGCCTCGACGTGTTCGGCATGCGTTCGCTGGACGTCGGCCCTACGCTCGGAGCCGTGGCGCAGATGCTCACCGCCCGTAACCGTCCCGTGCAGGGGCGGCACGTGGTGAACGTGCACGATGCGGCCGAGGTCACCCTGCGCGCGGACCGTCCGATGGCCTTTCAGCTGGACGGCGACTACCTTGGCGAACAACGCACCGTGACATTCCGTTCGGTCCCGAAGGCAATACGCATCGTCATTTGACGGCGTATGGGCCGCCAGGTGAGAGCCAAGTATCACGCCCGACCCGCGGGTGTGACACATGCGACATCCATACTTTGAGAATCCTTTCTCAAAGGTCTTGCGTCGCCCCAGCCAGCCCTGACACGCTCAAAGCGCGCTCACCGACATAGAGACCCCAATGACGCCGGTCTCCCTGTCCCGCAGCGCCGCCGAACAACCACCCCTGGACATGGCCACCGCCACCCGGGTGTTCGCGACATGTGAAACCGTTCACAAGAGTGGAGTCTCTCCACCACCTGACGAAGGAGTGGACCGCATGGACTGGCGCCATCGCGCAGCCTGCCGTGACGTGGACCCCGAGCTGTTCTTCCCGATCGGCAACACCGGACCCGCGATCCTGCAGATCGAAGAGGCCAAGCAGGTCTGCCGCCGCTGCGGCGTCACCGACGCCTGCCTGCGCTGGGCGCTCGAATCCGGCCAGGAGTCAGGCGTCTGGGGCGGCATGGGCGAAGACGAACGCCGCGCCCTCAAGCGCCGCGCCGCCCGCGCTCGCGTTTGATTGCCTTTTTCTCCTCCTTCGGGCCCTGGGGGCCCTCCATCGTCGAAAAACGCGCGCGATCGCTGCATCGCTTCGGCTCGCCTAGCGGCTCGCTGCGCGATCAGGTTTCTCGCAGGCTCGAAACCTGCCTTCGGTCGCGATCGCGTCAGTTGGGGTTGTCGCGGGGTGCGGCGGTGGCTGAGGTCTGCGC
>JBOHBY010000110.1:0-6318 GCA_050698635.1 Spirillospora sp. | reverse complement strand
GTGCGGGCCGCAGGGCCGGGAAGCTGTGGTGATCGGGCGGCGACCCGGCGGGTGCTGGATCGGATCACGGGGGAGCACGGGCTGGCGGGGGCGTCCGTGCGGGTGGACGATCCGCGGTGCGGGACGTGGACGGCCGCGAACGGCGTCGCCGACCGGCGGACCGGACGGCCCATGAAAGCCGGAATGCGGGGCCGGATCGCCAGTATCACCAAGACGTTCACCGCGACGTCGGTGCTCGCACTCGCGGGCGAGGGGCGGATCGCGCTGGACGCGCCCGTCGACCGGTACCTGCCCGGTCTGATCGACCGGAACGGCTACGACGGACGGAAGATCACGGTGCGGAGCCTGCTGCGGCACACCAGCGGGCTTCCCGATCACATGGACACTTTCGCGTCCACCGAGGAGTTCCGGTTCCGCCATTTCGAGCCCGAGGAACTGGTCGACCGGGCCCTTTCCTTGCCGCCACCGGACGCGGACTGGGAGTACTCCACCACCAACTACGTCATCGCGGGACTCGTCATCGAGAAGGTGACCGGGCACCGCGCTGAGGACGAGATCCGGCGGCGGATCATCGTCCCGCTGAAGTTGCGTGACACCTATTGGCCCGGCGACGAGGTCGGGATCAGGGGCCCGCATCCGCGTGGTTACGTCCGTCAGGAAGAGGGCGGAAGCGTTCGGTGGGCCGACTACACGGAGATGAACACCACGGCGGCCTGGACCGGGGGCGCGCTGATCTCCAGTCCACGGGATGTGAGCGTGTTCCTCGGTGCGCTGCTGGGCGGGCGGCTGCTGCCGCCGAGGCAGCTGGCGGAGATGAAGCGGACCGTCGCGCTGGATCCCGACCGTGTCTGGGACGGTGCGCGGTACGGGCTCGGGCTGATCGGGACGCCGCTGCGCTGCGGCGGAACCTGGTGGGGGCATTCCGGTGACATCGACGGCTTCACCGCGATCGCGGGTGTCGCGCCGTCCGGGCGCCGTGTGTCCATTGCCTTCAACGAGAACCCCTCGACCAAGGAAGCGTTCGACGACGAGCTGAACCTCGTCCAGACCGCGCTTTGCGACCCGCGATGAACGGAGCCGTCATGAACAGGATTCGGAAGGCGACGGTGCTGGTCGCCGGGGCCGCGGCGGCTGTCTCGGTGGTCGTGCCGGCGGCGGCGGCGTCACAGGCGTCGTCGCTGACCGCGTCACCCGCCGCGTCACCGGCGGTGGGGGATCTCAGTCGGTTCTACCAGCAGCGTCTTGACTGGAAGGCGTGCGCGCAGGGGGCGGACGACGAGGTCGGCAAGGAGCTGGACGACGCCGGTGCCCAGTGCGCCGACGTGAGCGTGCCGCTCAACTACGCCGACCCGAAGGGCCGCGGTATCACTGTCGCGATCTCGCGGTTGAAGGCGTCGGGGGGCGGGCCGCGGCTCGGCATGATGCTGCTCAACGGTGGTGGGCCCGGCCCGGCCATCGACCTGCCGCCCTACATGCGGCAGCGGATGGGCGAGGCCGGTCAACGCTACGACCTGGTCGGCATGGACCCGCGGTCGCTCGGTCGCAGCACCGGCATCGACTGCGGCTGGCCCAGCGCCACCTGGATCAAGGGGCCGGGCGCGACGCGCCGTTCGTTCGAGGTGTCGGTGCGGTACGCCAAGGACCTCGCGGACCGGTGCGCGCGGACGAACGCGAGCCTGCTGCCCCACATCAGCACCCGCAACATCGCACGCGACATGGACGTCATCCGGGGCGCGCTGGGTGAGCGGACGATGTCCTACAACGGCGCGTCCTACGGCACCTATCTCGGTTCGGTGTACGCGGCGATGTTCCCCGGACGGCTCGACCGCGTCGTTCTGGACAGTTCTCAGGATCCCTATAGTTGGGGGCCGCGCCTGATGGCCGGAACCGAGGACGCCAACGAACGCGCCCTCGCCGACTGGGCCGGATGGGCGGCCAAGCGCGATGACAAGTACGGCCTCGGAGACACCCGGCAGGAAGTCCTGAGGCTGGTGCATCGCGTTCTTGCGGCGTCTGGCCGCGCGCCGCTGGAGATTGGTCCGTATCGGCTGGACGCCTCGATGCTGCCCGTCGTGCTCGTCGACAATCTCGGGACGGACGAGGAGCAGGCGCGGGCCGTCCTCGCCGAGTCGGTGCGCGCGATGCGGGAGGCGGCGGCGGGGCGTCCCGTCCAGCCCACGCCTGAGCTGGCCGACGAGCTGGCCTATCTGCTGACCGGCGCGGATTCGCGGGACGGCGGCGGTCAGGCCGCCATCATCTGCGGTGACGTGGCCGCGCCCCGCGAGCCAGGGAAGTACTGGCGCGACGTCCAGAAGCATCGCCGGGCCGCGCCGGTGTTCGGAGCGCTCGCCCACAACATCGGGCCGTGCGCCTTCTGGCCGGTGCGACCCGCCGAGGCGCCGACGAAGGTCGGCGCGGACCTGCCCGCGCTGATGGTCGCCGCGACCGGTGACACACGGACCACCTACGAGCGCAACCAGATCGTCCACGGCCTCCTGCGCGGCACCCGGATGATCACGCTGGACGCCAACGTCCACGCGCCCTACCAGCGCGGATACCCGAACACGTGCGTCCGTGACCGCGTCAACGACTATCTGCTGACCGGCCGCCTCCCGGCCCGCGACCTCACCTGCCCGCCGGACGCCGGGTGACGCGCACCCATGGATGATCTTTGCTGGCCGGGGGCCGCGGGCTGACCTCCGCGCGGGTAGGCCGATCTCGCGATGGGATCGCGACGCTCGCGACGCTCGCGACGCTCGGGAGGCTCGTGTGGGGAAGTGTGGATTGTCCGCTCCGGTGCGGGGGCTGGTCATCGGCGGGACGGCGCTGCTGCTCGCCGGGGGGAGCGGTGCGGTGGCCGTCGCGGCGCCGCCGAAGCCCGGCGTCCGGGAGCAGGCCTCGGGCGGCCAGCGCAGGACGATCGCCGACTGCGAGAACGTCAGCGTCGACCCGTCGCGGCTCCCCGAAGGGCCCGAGGTCTCGCTGACGCTGGACGGCCGGAGCCTGACCGTCGAGAAGGCGGTTCAGGTTCTCACCGCGCCGCGTCTGCGGGTGGGGCTCGCTCCGGACGCCGTCCAGACGATGCGCGGATACCGGCGTGAGGCGGTGGACCTGGTCACACGGCAGAGTCCGCCGCCACCGCGCGTGTACGGGTGGAACCAGGCGCTCGGCCCGCTGAAGGACAGGCCGATCAGCCCCGAGGAGTCGAAGGAGTTCCAGAAGCGGGTGCTGGCCTCGCACGGGGTGGCGACCGAGCCCGTCCTGCCGGGACGGATCGCCCGGCTGGCGCTGGTGATCCGCGCGAACCAGATGGCGCGCGGGCACATGGGCGTGCGGCCTGAGCTGCCCGGCAAGCTCCTCGAACTGGTCAACAAGGGCGTCACCCCGGTGCTGCCGCAGGTCGGGTCGCTGGGGTCGGGCGACCTCCAGCCGATGGCGGTGGCCGGGCAGGTGGCGACGGGCGCCGGAGGGTGCGCGAGCTGGATGCGGCCGGGGCAGCCGACCAGGGTCGCCGGTTCCGCGGAGATCCTCCGGGACGCCGGGATCGCCCCGGCGGAGCTGGAGATGGGCGAGGCGCTGCCCATCATGAGCGGCAGCACGGTCGTGGCGGCGACGGCGGTCGAGGCGCTGCACCGGGGCGAAGCGCACGCCGACCTCGCCGAAGGCGCGTTCGCGCTCTTCATGGAGGCGCTGCGGGCCGAGGCTGGGTCGCTGGACACGCGCACCCATGACGAGCGGCAGATTCCCGAGCAGAAGGAGGTCGTCGCCCGGCTGCGGGGGCTGGTGGACGGTACCGAATTCATGACCGACCGGACGCGGATCCGTTTCAATCCAGCGGACACGCATCGCGTTCAGGACGCGGTGTCGGTGCGTGCGGCGCCGCACATTCTGGCGTCGCTGCGGCAGAACCTGAACCACGCGAAGAAGGTCCTCACTCCGGAGATGAACGCGTCCACGTCCAATCCGCTGGTCTTCCGGAAGGACGACGGCCAGGTGGAGTTCGTGATGGGCGGCAACTGGGACGGCGCCGTCCTGGGCCATTCGCTGGACGCACTGAACGCCGGGCTCGTCGACGCGGGCGTGCTGTCGCAGGAGTTGTCGGCGCGGCTGCTGTCCAGCAGGTGGAGTTACGGGCTGCCCGCCAATCTCGCCGGGGGCAGTGTGGGGCTGAACTCCGGGATGGTGCAGCTCCAGACCGTCGCGGCGGCGCTGATCCCCGAAATGCAGGTCAGGGCCTTTCCGTCCGGGACCCTTTCGCGGCCCGCCAAGGACGGGCAGGAGGACCACAACACGATGGCGATGGCGTCGGCCCGCAACCTGCGCGCGAACCAGACGCGTCTCGACACCGTGCTGGCGGTGCAGTATGTCATGAGCGCGCAGGGCGTCGACCTGGTCGTCCGCGGAATCGACGACGGTGCCGCCGACCCGCGGCTCGGCGCGGGAACCCAGCGTATTCACGACGTCATACGCGCCGCGATCGCCGAACTCCAGGACGACAGGAACCTCACTCCGGACTTGGTGAAAATGGTGAGCATGGTCAATGGTCGCGCCGGTGACGGGCTGCTCCGGGCCGTCCGGGGTGTCCGGGCCGTCCGGGGCGTCGGGGCCGTCCGGCGTGGAAGTGCGCCGGAGCGGGGAATGGTTCAGAGTCGCCTGAGGTAAGGAGCCCCGATGCCCGCACCGGAACCTGTGATCATTGTCGGTGGGGGGCCGGTGGGGCAGACGGCGGCGTTGCTGCTGGCCCGGTGGGGCGTGCCGGTCGTGGTGCTCGACCGGCGGCCCGCCCGCGACCTCGCCGGGTCGAAGGCGATCTGCCAGCAGCGGGACGTGCTGGACGTGTGGGCGGCGGTCGGCGCGGGCGCCGTCGCGGACGAGGGCCTGACCTGGACGACCGCCCGCACCTACTACCGCGGCCGCGAGCTGTTCTCCTGGAGTTTCGCCGATCCGGGGGCGTCGCCGCTGCCGCCGTTCGTCAACATCTCGCAGTCGCGGACGGAGGAGATCCTGGACGCCGCGATCGCGCGCGTCCCGCTGATCGACGTCCGGTGGGGGCACGACGTCGTCGCGCTGGAACAGGACGACACCGGGGTGACCGTAACCTGCGCCGATGGCGTGGTGTTGCGCGGCCCCTACGCGCTGGCCTGCACAGGCGCGCATGGCGGGGTCGTCCGGGAGGCGCTCGGGCTGTCGTTCGAGGGGGACAGTTTCGACGACCAGTTCCTGATCTGCGACATCCGGGCCGATCTGCCCGGCTGGGAGAACGAGCGCCGGTTCTACTTCGACCCGCCGTGGAATCCGGGACGCCAGGTGCTGATCCATCCGTGTCCCGGCTCCACGTACCGGATCGACTGGCAGGTGCCCCCGGACTTCGACCTGGCCGCCGAGGAGGCGTCCGGCGGGCTGGAGCGCCGGATCCGGCAGGTCATCGGCGACCGGCCGTACGAGCTGCTGTGGCATTCGGTCTACCGGTTCCAGACCCGCGCGGTGGACCGGATGCTGGCCGGACGGGTGCTCCTCGCCGGTGACTGCGCGCACCTGGTCGCGCCGTTCGGTGCCCGCGGCCTCAACTCCGGGGTGCTCGACGCGGAGAACGCCACGTGGAAGATCGCCTATGTGCTGCGCGGCTGGGCTCCCGCCGAGCTGCTGGAGTCGTACCAGGACGAGCGCCATCCCGCGTGCCTGGAGAACCTCGACATCACGGCGGCGACGATGCGCTTCCTGATCCCGCAGGACGAGGAGGGGTGGCAGCGGCGGCGGGCGACGCTGGAGGCCGCCGCGCTCGACCCCGACCGCGCGGCCGGCACCGTCGACTCCGGGCGGTTCGCGGAGCCGTTCTGGTACGTCGACTCGCCGCTGACCACCCGGGAGCCGGGCCGTCCGTTCACGGGCCGTCCGCCCAAGGGGCAGAGCCATCCGCCTGTCCCGGGCATCGTCCTGCCGGATGCGCCGGTCGCCGACGTCGCCGGGGCGCGGCGGCTTCGGGAGCTCGTTCGCAGCGGGGTCACCGTTTTGCTCTCCGAAGACAGCGCCGGGCTCGCGGACGCGGCGCGGGCGGCTACGCCGTCCCCGGTCTCGGTCCGGGTCCTTGCCGACCTGGACCCCGGAGGCGACCTCGCCAAGCTTCTCGGCGCCGAGCCGGGGGAGGCGTGGGTGATCCGTCCCGACGCCCACATCGCCGCCATCCTGCCCGGGGCGGACGAGACGTCCCTGCGCGCGGCGATCCACCGCGCCCTCGCCTTCCGCTGACGGCGCCGCCGGCAGCGTCAACCCAGGTGTACGTTGCCTTTGACGTCGCGGAGCTGGACGACCTTCCCGGCC
>JBOHBY010000109.1:0-2238 GCA_050698635.1 Spirillospora sp. | reverse complement strand
CCTGCGGCCAGCGCTCCCCCGCCTCCAGGTTGTAGACCGTCTTGACCGTCACCCCGGCCCGCTCCGCGAGTTGCTCCTGCGTCAGCCCGAGCGACCCGCGCCTGGCCACCGCGTACTTCGCGACCCGCTCCCGGTCCACGTCCCCGGCCATGCCGCCCAGCATGCCGGAAACACCAGGAAACCTCCAGGGACGCCCGCGCGCCGCCGCACGTCAGGCCTGCCAGGTCGCCCGGTAGGCGGGATGGTCGGCGTAGGGCGTCGCGAGGAGCCGCAGCGTCGTGCATCCGCCTTCCCGGACGTGTTCGCCGCACGCCTGGCAGACGCCCGTCCCGTTCATCCGCGAATGCAGTTCGAGCAGGCGCCGCTTGACGTGGACCTCCGCCACGACCCGCGCCGGTGAATGGCGCGCCATGTGCAGCGCGACCCCCTCCTTCACGAGCGTGACGTCCAGCACGTGGTGCGGCCCAAGCCCGGGACGGCTCTGCCACGGGTACACGTTGACGCTGCGCAGCGAGACGGGCCTCTGCAGATAGTCCATCGGCCGCCGTCCGAGGCGGAGCCGGCCCCCCGAGTCGGTCTCGACCCACTGCCAGCGTTCGTCCCCGGACTCGTCGGGCCCGCGGCGCGGACGCGACCGGTAGTCGGCCGCCCATCGCGCCGTGTCCTCGTCCTCGAAGAGCCGGGCCCGCAGGAACTCCACCAGATCACTCACAGCCGCTCCGTTCCGCCGTCGACGCGCCGGTACCGATCTTGCCACCGCAAGATCGCTCGCAGCGTGTCAGAAGTCGTCGTGGGTGAACGGCGCGAGCGGTACGGCGAGGGCCGCCTCCAGGCGGGCGGCCGCGGACGGCTCGTGCTCGGTCACCGCGCCGACGCGGGCCAGCACGGTCGGGCGGGCGCCACCGAGATAGACGGCGCCCAGGTCGGCGGCCGACAGGGTCAGGTCGGGGGAATCGGACGTCCGGTCGCAGGAGGGCGCGGACCCGGTCTTCAGCCGCCAGCGGCCCTCGTTCGCCGGGATGTGCGCATCGCTGACCTCCAGGACGAACGTGTCATCGGTCGCCCAGGAACGGGCGCTCAGCGCGCCGGCGACGTCGATGAGCCGCAGCCACAGCGCGCCGTAGTCGCTCTTGATGGAGACCTGGTCGGGGTCGGCCGCCATGTGCGGGAGCAGGTCGTCCACCGGGCGGCCGGGGGCCTGGACGCGGGCCGTGAGGTCGATCGACGCCAGGTACTGCCAGAGCGCCGCCTCGACCTCCGGCGTCTCGGCGACGAAGTCGATGACCATGACCGTCCGGTCCGAGTGCGTGCGGTAGACGGCGTACCCGCCCGGATGGACGACGGCGCGCGGCTCGGTGTACCCGGGCGCGTGGTGGTCCTCCAGCTCCAGGACGATCTGCGTCCACCATTCGGGGTCGCGCAGCAGCCCACCGGGGCGCCCCGACAGCGCCCGCGTGTAGATCGGGTCGAGGACCTCAGGGGCGGATGCCAGATCAACAAGCCGGAGCGGCGCGGGATCGGGCGTGGTGCGAAGGTCGAGCGGACGGGTCGTGTCGACCTCCATCGAGATCGCACGGGTGGCGAGCCCGAAGCCGTACCGCCCGTAGATGAGGCCCTGCGACGCCCAGAGCGCGGCGAGCGGGCGGCCCGCGGCGATCGCGTCCGCGTGCATCCGGTCCATCATCGACGTGAGCACGCCCCGCCGACGATGGGTGGGCAGCACCCCGACGAAGGTGACGGCGGAGCAGTCGAGGAACGCGCCGCCCGGCACGGCCAGCCGGACCGGGATGGACGCGAGCTGCCCGGCCAGGACACCGTCGTCGTAGGCGCCGACGCGTTCGGCCCGGCGTACGGGCCACGAGACCTTCTCGTACTCGTCCTTCTCGATGTGCTGGTGGAACACCAGGCCCGCGAGGTCGACCATCTTGTCGACGTCGCCCTCCGGGACCTCCCTGATTTCGATCACAATTCCACGGTATTCCCGCCCGCAACCCGTTTTCCCAGGTGACCGCTCAACCGCGGACGAGGGTGGCGAGGCACTCCACGTGGTGGGTCATGGGGAAGGCGTCGAAGGCGCGGAGGGTCTCCAGGGTCCAGCCGCGCTCGCCGAAGTAGGCCAGGTCGCGGGCCAGGGTCGCGGGGTCGCAGGACACGTAGGCGATCTTGCGTCCGGCGAGGCGGGTGATGTGCTCGACGACGTCGCGGCCCGCGCCGGTGCGCGGCGGGTCGAGGACGACG
>JBOHBY010000108.1:0-4870 GCA_050698635.1 Spirillospora sp. | reverse complement strand
GGCCGAGCACCGCGCCCAGCCGCAGCGCAGCGTCCGCGCGGCCCGACTCGGCGGCCCGCCGGTACCAGCCGGCGGCGTGCTCCAGGTCGCCTTCGCGCTCGTAGATCTCGCCGAGGCCGAACGCCATGTCCGCCCAGGTCCCGTCCGTCGGACGCCCAAGGTCCTCGGGGCTCCAGGGTCGGACAGGCATACGATCACTCCGGCAGGTCGGTCAACGAAGAGACGGCACGTGGAACCGTCACACGTGCCGTGCGGTCCCATGATGGACGCTCCACCCGAAATACGCCACCGCTTTCCTGACTTCCGGTGAAATTTATGCGTAACCGCGCCGGTACTGGCGGAAAAGGCGTTGGTTCTCCGGTGAGCTGATCAGCTCACGGAGTAACGGGCGAGTGCGTCCTCCAGCCCGTCGTGGCGGGTGGTGAAGGGACGCGGCCGCGCCTGGGAGCCCTCGACGCCGGCGTCGAGCAGGACGGGAACGGACCGCGGGTCGGGCAGCACACCGTCTCCCAGCCGGACAGGGTCGCGCAGGACCGTCCGGACACCGGGCTCACCCGACACGAACTCGCCGAGGACGAACCCGTCGGATTCGTTCCACACGAGCGCCTGGAGCCCGAGCACGAACGTGGCGTCCCGCGGGTCGCGCGGGTCGAGCCAGACGTCCGAGAGCCGCACCCCGTCCGCCTGCAGCGCGTCGCCGACGCTGGTGATGTAACCGCGGGTGGCTTCGACGAAGGGGTCCGGGTGAGGCAGAGGTCGAATGTGGTCGGACACTGGGTCGTCCCTCTCTTCCTTCTCCTGGCAGTCTTCCGTCCTCTAGAAGTATGAGGGAAAAGATCCGTTATGTCCCGTTCAACGGCGAAGAAAATTGGCTGAAGGCAGCACAAACTACCCCCTTCACCCCATTCCTCCCTTCTCTCGCTGTTCGCCTCTCCTGTTACGTCTTCGCGTTACACCGTCCTTCGGCACGGCGGGACGCCGCCGGCGCACCGCCGGGGGTACCGGCGCGCCAACGGCGGCTGGTCATGCCGTCATGCCGGCGCCCCACCACACTGTGGGGCCGGCCGCTCATCGCGCCGCGGTGGTGGACGGCTGGCGGAACCGCGGCCGAGGCACCGCGGAGACGACCTTGGGGACGACCCTGGGCACGACGACCCGGGGGACCACGACCACGACGGCGAAGCCCACCGCCGAGCAGAGCGCGGTCATCCGCGCCGGGGCGCCCGCGCGGCGCCCGAACTCGGCCGTGATCATCAGGACCGCGATCCCGGTGACCACGAGGGGCCAGTCGACTCCGGCCCAGGGCGCTCCCATCGGCCCGGTCTCGCCCGCCGGGGTCAGCACCATGAGCGGATAGGCCCGCTCGCTCGGCTCCTCCCAGTCGGCCCACCGTCCGGAATAGGGCATCGGGAACGGCGCGCTCGGCGCCGCGTCTGTCCGGCTGTCTTCCACCTCGAATTCTCCTTAGGTCAGCGGCCCGCCCCGCGGCGACCGGAGATCATGTGCCGGGGCCGCCCGCGGGGGGCTCGCCGGCCGGAACCACCACGTTGACCAGCAGCGCCCGCCGGCCGTGCGCCGGCGTCGGAGCGGTCATCCGGGTGCGGAACTTCAGGTCCTTCGTGTGAAGGCCCATGAAGACGACATAGAGCGCCAGGACCAGGAACAGTGCCGCGGGACCGAGGACCCACAGGGCGACCGTGGCGGTCATGTTGATCCCTCCTCCGACTGGTTGTCGCCATCCCTTACATCTACGACATCCTGCTGCTAGTGTTGTCCGAGTTCTCTGCTGGTTAACTTGTACCAACAAGTCTCTCACTCAAAGTGTTACCCTTTCTGGAGATTGCAAACACGTTGGACGGGAACGACTTGTTCAGATCATGAAGTCCTGTTCTGTGCACGTTCCTCGTCCGGAGGCGTACGGCCGGGCGGACAGGCCGGGAAGGAGCGGATCCGATGGCTCGCACGACCCCACTCCGCTGGCGTGACATAGCCGATGACCTGCTCCGCCGCATCGAGGCGGGCGATCTCGCGCCGCGCGACGGCTCCGGCGGACGGCGCCGCCTGCCCCCCGAGAAGGACCTGGAGACCCACTACGGCGCGGGCCGCAACACCGTCCGGGAGGCGCTGTCCTACCTGCAGCAGCAGGGGTACGTCATCTCGGAGCAGGGCAAGGGCACGTTCGTCGTCAACCGGCCCGACATCACCCACGTCACGCTGTCCGCCGTGGAGCTGGGGCTCGGGCCGGGCACCGGGTCGGGAGAGTGGTACAACCGCGACGCGCACATCCCCGGGCGCGGCAAGGTGACGGTGTCACCGGTCAAGGTGGAGGTGCAGGAGGGCACCAAGGTCATCGCCCGGTACCTGCAGACCAACGCCGACGCCGAGTTCATCCTGCGCCACCAGGAGCTCTTCCTGGACGGCAGGCCGTGGGCCCTGCAGACCTCGTTCTATCCGCTCGACTTCGCCACCGGCGGCGCGTCCCGCCTGCTGTACCCGCGCGACATCCCGGAGGGCGCTGTGGCCTACCTGCAGGAGACGCTCGGGTACCGCGAGGTCGGCTTCCATGACGAGATCAAGGCCCGGGTGGCGGACGAGCACGAGAAGCGGTTCTTCGGCCTGGGCGACTCCGCCGCCGACGCGGTGTTCGAGACCGTCCGGACGGCCTACTCCCCCGACGGCAAGGCGTTCAGGGTCACCGTGGCGGTCTGGCCCGCCGACCGGACACGGCTGCACTACAACGACGGGCAGGTCCCCGACGACGTCCTCAGGGCACCGGGAGTGGGGCCCGCTGACGACGCTCCGCGCAAGAAGGCCCCGCGATCCGCCGACGCCGACAGCGGATAGATCGCCGCCGTCCGATCACGGCGGCCGTCTGACACCTATCCACACGCCCCCCTTCCCGACCGACTGAAAGCCCAGGTTTCGTCCGAGAACCGGCCGGGAGGCGGGGGCCTCGGTTTTCACGGAGCTCAGGAGATCGTGGACACAGACATCGGGGCCCGCCAACGCAGCCGGGCCCCTCACCCCAGGTACCGCATCCGCCTCGCCCAGCCGAACGAGATCGACGTCGTCCTCGGGCTCATCGACCACGCCGCCGGCTGGCTGCGCGCCGAGAAGAACACGACGCAGTGGGCCCGGCCGTGGCCGAGTCCGGACGACCGCTGGAAACGCGTCTACGAGGCGCTCCTGGACCAGGAGACCTGGCTGCTGTTCCACGAGGAGCGGGCGATCGGCACGGTCAGCATCAAGCTGATCGGCCATGAGGAGCTCTGGACGCAGCGGGAACGCGACGTCGAGGCCGTCTACCTGCACCGCCTCGTCATCCACCGCGACTTCGCCGGCGGCGGCCTGGGCGCCGAGCTGATCGACTGGGCGGGACGCAAGGGCGCGTCACGGCAGCGCAACACCGAGCTGATCAGGATCGACGTCTGGACCGACAACGACGAGCTCCACGCCTACTACCGGCGCCAGGGGTTCAAGGACGTCGCGGTCCGCACCACCAGCAACGGGACCCCGTCCGGCGCGCTGTTCGAGAAGCCGCTGCCCCCGCCGATCCGGGCGCTGCCCGCCCGGATCTACGAGCCGCGGGCCGGTGCCAGGGAGCCGGGCTGCATGATCCGGCCCACCCGGATCATCGCCGGGCCCAAGAGCGCCGGGCCGAAGAGCCCGGTGCCGCAGGCCGCCGCCACGTCGCGGAGTTGAGGACGCCCTGGCCGCTTGCGGCCAGGGCGATCACGGCGGCCAGGGCGATCACGGCGGTCAGCGGTCAGCGGTCAGGGCGGTCAGACGAACCGGACGAGCATCAGGTCGCTGTCGGGGTTCTCGCGCCAGTAGACGGCGCCAGGCTCGCGGGACATGCCCTCGACCTCGCTCGCGATGATCAGTGCCCGGTTGATGCAGTCGGTCTTGTTGTAGCCGGTCAGCTCCTGCAGGCGCTGGAGAGCCTGGACGGCCTTGCCGGTGAGGTTGATCGTCACGCGCTCGGGCATCGGGACCGCCTCGCCGCGGTGGGGCGACTTACCGGCGTCCATGCTCCCACCCGAGGTGTCGGAGGCTGCACGAGAGTTCGTCATGAGCGCATTCTCCAATCCGGGGGCGGAGGCCGGCCCGCCGTCCGTCCGGCGTGGAGCGTACGGGCGTCCGCCGGTCAGCGAGAATACAGCCTTCCGTCAGCAAACCCATGCCCCACGCACAGGGTGCACGTTAGTGGTTCCCCCGCCCGGCGGCCGGAAAACCTCCGCGATCTCGACTCCGCTTGATTGTCGCCATCAAGATACCTAATACTCACTGGATTTTATACAGTCATCGTATGGTCTTTGTATGCATGCCTGCGTAGGCTTACGGCTGGGGGAGAAGTGGGGACACGACGCCGGGACGGCGGGGGCACATCGCACCGCACCGTCCCGGGGGAAGGACTACTTCGTGAGTACTGACCGTTTCGGGCCGCGGCCGCGGAGGCGCACGCCCTCGCACGCCGGTACCGGCCTGCTGAGCGCGAAGGTCACCACTCCGGCGACGCTCCTGGCCGTGGTGCTGGGGTACGGGCTGGACGGCTCGCAGGGCGCCATGATCACCGGTGGCCTGGCGTTCCTGACGTTTCCCGTGGTGTGCATCACCAACGCGCTCGTCCAGTACATGTGGGCGGGGACGTTGCACGGGCCCGCCCAGGCGTCGGCGCGGGCACCGGCCGGGCCGTCGCCGGAGCCGCCGCCCGAACCCGCCGCCTCAGCGCTGCCGGTGACGGCTCCGTCCGGTGAGCTGGTCGAGCTTCCGCAGGCCGCCGCCTACGACGAGGCGACGTTCTGGGGGGCGCTGTCGCCGGACGAGCGGCGCACCCTCCTGTCCGTGGGCCGCCGGCACGCCTACCGCA